>DATABU010000026.1:0-2372 GCA_036259415.1 Longimicrobiaceae bacterium | reverse complement strand
CGGCATCCTCGCGCAGAAGCCGCTGGGGGTGAACTACGAGCAGGCGAGGCAGATCGTCGACATGTGCCGCGACGCCGGTGTCAAGCTCGCGGTCAACCAGAACATGCGCTACGACCAGTCGATCCGCGCGTGCAGGGACCTCCTGCGGCGGAGGGTGCTCGGCGAGCCGGTGCTCGCGACGATCGACATGCGGGCGATCCCCCACTGGATGCCCTGGCAGGAGCGGCAGGGGTGGGTGACGCTGCGGATCATGTCGCCCTGCGCGTGGACCTCGCCCGCGGCCTGGGCGACGGGGGCCGCTGGGAGCTGATCGTGGAGACGCGGCCGGAGTTCTGGGGCTTCCTGTAGCCGGTAGCGGCGCCCCCACCCGGCTCGCTGGATGCCCGCCACCCTCCCCCGATTCTGGGGGAGGGCTTTTGTTTTGGTGGTTCCGCTGTTTTCGTTGTAGCTCCGGAGCGGCCCACCAACGCCAGCCGCAAGACCTCGAAGCAGTGAAGATCGACGCCTTCCACCTCCCGGCGCTCCCCGACCCGCCGACCTCCGCCTGGCCCTACGGCCAGGGCGAGGGCGCCCTGGAGCTGCGCGTCCCCATCCTGGACGCCCCCCTGCTGAAGAAGCAGATCGCGGCCCTGGTGGAGGCCCGCGACCGCTGGCTGGCGGACCGGCCGGTGAAGGAGGTGGTGCGCGTGGTCGACCGCGTGGCCGCCCGCCTCCAGGACGCGGCCGACCCGCTCCGGCAGGCGGCGGAGGCGGCGCTCCCCCGGATCACCGGCTACTCCCCGCCGATGGTGCGGCTGGTGCTGGAGCGGATGACCGCGGAGTGGCGAGCCGACCGGCTGCGGGCGCTGCTCCGCTCGGAGCTGGAGGACCCGGGGATGCTGGACGCCTTCCGCCCCCGCCGCCACGCCCCGGGGCGGACCCGCGCCTTCGGGCCCCGGCTGGCGGCGCACGTGTTCAGCGGCAACGTCCCCGGGGTGGCGGTCACCTCGCTGGTGCGCTCGCTCCTGGTGAAGGCCGCCACGCTGGGGAAGACCGCCGTGGGCGAGCCGCTGCTGGCGGCGCTCTTCGCGCGCGGCGTGGCGGAGGAGGACGCCGAGCTGGGCGCCTGCCTCGCCGTGACCTACTGGCCGGGCGGCGACGAGAAGCTGGAGCGCCTGGCGCTGGGGATGGCGGACGCGGTGGTGGTGTACGGCGGCGCGGAGGCGGTGGCCTCGGCGCGGGAGCACACCCCGGCGGGGACGCGGGTGCTCGCGTACGGGCCCAAGCTGTCCTTCGGGGTGGTGGGACGGGAGGCGCTGGGGGACGCGGAGCAGGCGGCCGCCACGGCGCGCGCCGCGGCGCTGGACACCAGCACCTTCGACCAGCAGGGGTGCGTCTCGCCCCACCTGTTCTACGTGGAGGAGGGGGGCGCGGCCTCGCCGCGCGAGTGGGCGCGCCTCCTCGCCGCGGCCATGGAGGCCGCGGAGCGCGACCTCCCCCGGGGTACGCTGGCGCGCAGCGAGTCGTCGGCCATACGCCAGCTCCGCGGCGAGGCGGAGCTGGCGCAGCTGGCGGGGACCGGCGTGGAGCTGCACGCCTCGGCGAAGGGGACGACCTGGACGGTGGTGTACGACCCCGACCCGGCGTTCGCCCCCACCTGCCTGAACCGCGTGGTGCGCGTCAAGCCGGTCCCCGCGCTGGACGCGGTCCCGGGGCTCGCCGCGCGCGCCGCCTCGCTGCTCCAGTCGGTGGGGGTCGCCGCGGCGCCCGAGCGCGCCGGGAGGCTGGCGGCCGCGCTCGGCCGGGCGGGCGCCAGCCGCGTCGCGCCGCTGGGGAGGATGGCCTGGCCCCCCGGCACCTGGCACCACGACGGACACCCGCCGCTGGGCGAGCTGCTCCGCTGGTGCGACATGGAGGAGTGAGGGGCGGGCACACGAAATGACGCCGTGGACGCGCTGGCACCCGATTTGCCGTCAGGTGTTTGCCTCTCGCTGCCGGTCGCGACGGACACCCTCCACGTCCGGAAACACCATGGCCGCCCACCCCCGTCCCGGCCCGGCGCCCCTGCATTCCCTCGCGGAGGCGACGCCCGGAACCCTCGTGGAAGTCGTGCACGTCCTCTTCGGCAGCCTGCGGCACCGCTACGCGGCCGCGGGGATCCGCGCGGGCGCGCGCCTGCGCCTCCGCTGCCGGACCGCGGAGCGGCTGCTGGTGGAGCTGCCCGGCGGCGCCATGGCCGAGGTGGACGCGGTGCACGCCCCGTTCGTGGAGGCGCGGCCGCCTCCGCGGGAAGCGGCCGCACCTCCACGAACGGGGCGTGCACCGCGTCCACCTCGGCCACGGCGCCGCCGGGCAGCTCCACCAGCAGCCGCTCCGCGGTCCGGCAGCGGAGG
>DATABU010000025.1:0-5837 GCA_036259415.1 Longimicrobiaceae bacterium | reverse complement strand
CGGGTGCGCTGGCTGGCCGCGGGGGAGCTGGAGTTCCTGGGCCGCCTGGACCGGCAGGTGAAGGTGCGCGGCTTCCGCATCGAGCCCGGCGAGGTGGAGGCCGCGCTGCTCGCGCACCCGCGGGTCCGCGAGGCCGCCGTCATGGTGCGGGAGAGCGCCGCGGGAGAGCGCCGCCTGGTGGGCTACTACGTCCCGTCAGCGGAAGCCGACGCGGTGTGCTCCCCTCCCCCTTGCGGGGAGGGGCCGGGGGAGGGGGTCCTCGCCTGGCTGCGCGCCCGCCTGCCGGAGTACATGGTCCCCGCCGCGCTCGTCCGGCTGGAGGCGCTGCCGCTGACGCCCAGCGGGAAGGTGGATCGGCGGGCCCTGCCCGAGCCGGGGAACGAGGCCGGAGCGGACGCGCCGCCGAGCACGCCGACGCAGGAGGTGCTGGCGGGGATCTGGGCGGAGGTGCTGGGCGTGGAGCGCGTGGGCGCGCGGCAGAGCTTCTTCGCGCTGGGGGGGCACAGCCTGGTGGCGACGCAGGTGGTCTCGCGCGTGCGGCGGGCGTTCGGGGTGGAGCTGCCGCTGCGCGCGGTCTTCGAGGCGCCGACGCTGGCCGGGCTGGCCGCGCGCATCGACGCGAGCCGGAACGCGGGACCGGTGGACGCGCCGCCGCCGATCCTCCCGGTCGCGCACGACGGACCGGTCCCGCTCTCGTTCGCGCAGGAGCGGCTCTGGTTCCTGGAGCAGATGCGGCCCGGGGAGGGACTCTACACCATCCCCGTCGCGGTCGGGCTCCGCGGCGAGCTGGACACGGCGGCGCTGGCCGGAGCGCTGACGGAGGTCGTGCGGCGGCACGAGGCGCTGCGCACCGTCTTTCCGGTCGAGGGCGGCGGGCCCGTGCAGGTCGTGCTCCCCGCCCGGCCCGTCGAGCCGCGCGTCGAGGACGGAGGCGGCGACGACCTCGTCCGCGAGGAGATGCTGCGCCCGTTCGACCTGGAGGCGGGCCCGCTCTTCCGCGTCCGCCTCGCGCGCCGCGCGGACGGCGACCATCTGCTGCTGCTCACGATCCACCACGCGGTCGTCGACGGGTGGTCGGCCGGCGTCCTCCTGCGGGAGCTGGCGGTGCTGTACCGCGCGCGGGTCGCGGGCGAGCCGTCGCCGCTGACGCCGCTCCCGGTGAGCTACCGCGACTTCTCCGTCTGGCAGCGCGGGCGGCTGGCGGGGGGAGCGATGGACGCGCAGCTCGCCTGGTGGCGCGAGCGCCTGGCCGGCGCCCCGCCCGTGCTGGAGCTGCCGACGGACCGCCCCCGCCCCGCGGTCCCGGGCTTCCGCGCGGCCACGCACCGGCTCGACCTCCCCGCCGACCTGGCGTCGCGCCTGAAGGCGCTCGCCCGGGCGGAGGGTGCGACGCTCTTCATGACCCTCCTCTCCGCGTTCCAGGCGCTCCTCGGGAGGTACACGGGCGAGGACGACGTGACCGTCGGCACCCCGATCGCCGGCCGCACGCGCGCGGAGCTGGAGGGGCTGGTCGGCTTCTTCGCGAACACCCTCGCGCTCCGCGCCGACCTCGGCGGCGACCCCGCCTTCGCCGCGCTGCTCGGCCGCGTCCGCGACGCGACGCTGGACGCATACGCGCACCAGGAGCTTCCCTTCGAGCGGCTGGTGGGGGAGCTCCAGCCCGGGCGCGACCTCGGCCGCAACCCGGTCTTCCAGGTGCTCTTCGTCCTCCAGAACGCTCCGCTGCGCCCGGAGGACGCGGGGGGGCTGCGGATGGAGCCGGAGGACGTGGAGGGGACCGCGGCCAAGTTCGACCTTACGCTCGCGCTGGAGGAGCGCGGCGGCGGGCTGGCGGGCGCCATCGAGTACGCGGCGGAGCTCTTCGACGCCGCGACCGTCGAGCGCATGGCCGGGCACCTCCGGGTCCTCCTGGAGGCCGTCGCGGCGGACCCGGAGCGCCGCCTCTCCGCGCTCCCGGTCCTCACCCCCGCGGAGCGCGCCGTCCTCGCGGCCGGCGGCAACCCGTCCCCGCGCCGCTTTCCCGCGGACGGCACGCTGCACGGCCGCTTCGAGGCCGTCGCCCGCGCGCGCCCCCACGCCGTCGCCGTCAGCTGCGGCAGCGAGTCGCTGACGTACGCCGCGCTCGACGCCCGCGCCGACCGCCTGGCCGCGGCGCTCCGGGCGCGGGGCGTCGGCCCGGAGGTCCGCGTGGGGCTGTGCGTGGAGCGCAGCCTGGACACCGTCGTCGGGATCCTCGGCATCCTCAAGGCGGGCGGCGCCTACGTCCCGCTGGATCCCGCCTACCCGGCGGAGCGCCTCGCCTACCTGCTGGAGGACTCGGCGGTCCCGCTGGTGGTGGCCCAGCCGCACCTGGCCGGCCGGCTGCCGGGGGCCGGCGTCGACGTGGTCGGCACGGACGGGACCCCCCTCCCCCCGGCCCCCTCCCCCGCAAGGGGGGAGGGGGAGAACGGCACGGGGTCCGGGAACCTCGCCTACGTCATCTACACCTCCGGCTCCACTGGCCGCCCCAAGGGCGTCATGGTCAGCCACGCGAACGTGCTGCGCCTCTTCGACGCGACGGACGAGAGGTTCGGCTTCGCGGCGGAGGACGTGTGGACGCTCTTCCACTCCTACGCATTCGACTTCTCGGTCTGGGAGATGTGGGGCGCGCTCCTCCACGGAGGGCGCCTGGTGGTGGTGCCCTTCGACACCAGCCGCGACCCGGAGGCGTTCCGCGCGCTGCTGGCCCGCGAGCGGGTGACGGTCCTCAACCAGACGCCCTCCGCCTTCCGGCAGCTCGCCGCGGCGGACGAGGCGGCGGAGAGCGGGGACGAGCTGGCGCTGCGCTGGGTGGTCTTCGGCGGGGAGGCGCTGGACCCGGCCGCGCTGCGCCCCTGGGTCGAGCTCCGCGGGGACGGGCGGCCGCGGCTGGTGAACATGCACGGGATCACCGAGGTAACCGTCCACGACTCGTTCCGCCCGATCACGCGCGCCGACGTCGAGGGCGCCCCGTCGAGCCCCATCGGCGCGCCGCTCCCGGACGGGCGGCTGCACGTGCTGGACGCCGCGGGCGAGCCTGCGCCGGCCGGGGTGCCGGGCGAGCTGTGCGTGGCGGGAGACGGCGTGGCGCGCGGCTACCTGGGGCGGCCGGAGCTGACGGCCGAGCGCTTCGTCCCCGATCCGTTCGGCGAGCCGGGGGCGCGCGCGTACCGCTCCGGCGACCGCGTGCGGCGCCTCGCCTCCGGGGAGCTGGAGTACCTGGGGCGCGTGGACCAGCAGGTGAAGATCCGCGGCTTCCGCATCGAGCCTGGCGAGGTGGAGGCCGCCATCGCCGGGCACCCGGCGGTGCGCCAGGCGCTGGTGCTGGCGCGCGGCGGCGCCGGCGGCGACCTGCGGCTCGTCGCCTACGTGGCCGGCGCTGTGGACGCGCGGGAGCTGCGCGAGTGGACGGCGGCGCGGCTGCCGGAGCACATGGTCCCCTCCGCCTGGGTGCTGCTGGAGGCGTTCCCGCTCACCTCCAACGGGAAGCTCGACCGGCGCGCCCTCCCCGAGCCCGCGCGCGAGGCGGGAGACGCCCGGGTCGCGCCGCGGACGGGGCTGGAGCGGGCCATCGCCGCGGAGTGGGCGGAGGTGCTGGGCCTGGAGCGGGTGGGCGTGCAGGACAACTTCTTCGAGCTGGGCGGGCACTCGCTTCTGCTCGCCCGGCTGCACCGGCGGCTGCGCGGCGCGCTGGGGCGCGAGCTGTCGGTGGTGGACCTCTTCCGCTTCCCCACGGTGGCCGCGCTGGCGCGCCACCTGGAGCCGGAAGGGGACGCGGACGGGCAGGAGCCGGAGGGGAGGGGGCGCGCCGCCACGCGGCGCAGGCTGCGGGAGCGGAGGGAGACCCGGCGGTGAGATCCCAGGAGAACTCGATGGACACCCAGGAAGGACCGGCGCGCCCGGGGCTCTCCGAGGCGAAGCGGGCGCTGCTGGAGCGGCGGCTGCGGGGCGCGGCGGCGAGCGCCCCCCGCGACCCCATCCCCCGGCGAGCGGAGCAGGGGCCGCTCCCCCTCTCCTTCCCGCAGCAGCGGCTCTGGTTCCTGGAGCAGCTGGAGCCCGGGCGCCCGTTCTACCACATCGGCGTGCCGGTGCGGCTGCGGGGGCGGCTCCACCGCGACGCGCTCGCCCGCGCGCTGGGCGAGATCGTGCGGCGGCACGAGGCGCTGCGCACGACGTTCGCCTTCGTGGACGGCGAGCCGCGGCAGACCGTCCGGCCCCCGTTCCCGGTGGAGCTGCCGCTGGAGGAGTGCGGGGGGATCGAGCACGCCGCGCTGCTGGAGCGCATCCGCGCGGAGATCGAGGCGCCCTTCGACCTGGAGCGGGGCCCGCTGGTGCGCGCGCGGCTCCTCCGCCTGGGCGCGGAGGAGCACGTGCTGGTCGCCACCATCCACCACGTCGTCAGCGACGGGTGGAGCATGGGCGTCTTCATCCGCGAGCTGACGACGCTGTACGAGGCGTACCTGGACGGGCGCCCGTCACCGCTCCCGGAGCTCCCCCTCCAGTACGGCGACTTCGCGGCCTGGCAGCGGGGGCGGCTCGGGGGCGAGGTCCTGGAGCGGCAGCGCGCGTACTGGATGGACCGGCTCGCCGGCCTCCCCACCGTCGACCTCCCCACCGACTTCGCCCGCCCGCCGGTGCAGAGCCACCGCGGCGCCGGCCTCTGGTTCCGCCTCTCCGCGGAGCGCAACGCCCGGCTCAGGGAGGTCGCCCAGGCCGAGGGCGCCACCCTCTTCATGCTCCTGCTGGCGGCGTGGAACGTCCTCCTCCAGCGCTACACCGGGCAGGACGACCTGGTGGTGGGGAGCCCCATCGCCAACCGCACGCGCCGCGAGATCGAGCCGCTGATCGGCTTCTTCGTCAACACGCTGGTGCTGCGCAACGACCTGGCCGGCGACCCGCCCTTCCGCGAGCTGCTGCGGCGCGTCCGGGAGACGACGCTGGGCGCGTACGCGCACCAGGACCTCCCCTTCGAGCGGCTGGTGGAGGAGCTGCAGCCCGAGCGCGACCTGAGCCGCAACCCGCTCTTCCAGGTCCTCTTCGCCCTCCAGAACGCCCCGGAAGAGGAGCTGGAGCTGGCGGGGCTGACGCTCACCTGGCAGTGGGTGGACAGCACCACCGCCAAGTTCGACCTGATGCTCTGGACGCACGAGGAGAAGGGCGAGCTGGTGGGGCTGCTGGAGTACGCGACCGACCTCTTCCGCGCCTCCACCGTCGAGCGGATGCGCGACCACCTGCTCACGCTGCTGGACGGCATCGCCGCAGACCCGGGCGCGCCGCTCTCCCGCCTCCCGCTGCTCACCCCCGCCGAGCGCGGGCGCGTCCTGGGCGAGTGGAACGACACCGCCGCCGCGTTCGCCCCCGCCACGCTGCACGGGCTGGTGGAGGCGCAGGCCGCGCGCACCCCCGGCCGCGTCGCGCTGGAGGGCGCCGGCGAGACGCTCACCTACGCGGAGCTGGAGCGCCGCGCGGACGCCCTCGCCGCCGAGCTGCGGGCGCGCGGCGTCGCCCCGGAGACGCGGGTGGCGCTCAGCCTGGAGCGCGGTCCCGCCCTGGTCGTCGCCGCGCTGGCGACGCTGAAGGCGGGCGGCGCGTACGTCCCGCTGGACCCCGCCTACCCCGCGGAGCGGATCGCCTACGTGCTGGAGGACTCCGGCGCGCGGGTGCTGGTGACCGGGCCGGAGCTGCGGGACTCGCTGCCGGAGTTCGAGGGCGAGGTGGTGTGCGCCGGCGGGGAAAGCGGGGGGGGGGGGGGGGGGGGGGGGGGGGGGGGGGGGGGGGGGGGGGGGGGGGGGGGGGGGGGGGGGGGGGGGGGGGGGGGG
>DATABU010000024.1:0-9974 GCA_036259415.1 Longimicrobiaceae bacterium | reverse complement strand
CACCGTCTGGGTGCCTCCACGTTCAGGGATCCTTCTTGGCGGAAGTCCCCAAAACGTAAGGCTTCAGGCGGTGTTTTTCATCTCTCTACTACTCTCTCGTGCAGGATCCGGGCTGAAAATGGGAGCCGCTCCCTCTGTCGTGGAGGACCTGATGCACGGAGAGACACGCCTTCCCGAGGAGTTTCGCGGCCAGGGTGAATACCATCACCTGTACTGGGATCTGGTCCTGGCAGGTGACACCATGACGCGGACCTTCGAACTGGCCAGCCTCCACGAGTTATTCCATGCAGACCTCGACACGACCACCGACTTCGGCACACTCCTGTGTGCCTTCTCGTACCTCCGGCGCAGGTTCGGCGACGCATCGGCATACAGCGCGACACACGGCACTCTAGTCACTCACAGCCGGAGGACACACGAGACCTGCGCGACGTTCATGAGTCTCCTGTCCATTGCAGACCCGGGGGGTGACGACGGCTCGGGGTTCGCGCTGCAGGAGTACGCTGAGTACGTGCGGATGGGACAGGACCTCTGTCGAGGCCTCTCGAGCCGCTTCTTCCGGTTCCATGCCGCCCTCGCCTCAATACGCGCATGCATGCAGGCTCCAGTAACGGAGATCGCGCTCCAGCGGGGGCTGAATTCCTTCCGCCTACGTGACCTCACCCCCGCGCTGCTCCCCGACGAGCGCCTGACCGCGTTGCGGCAGGTGGTCGCCCAGCCGCAGTTCTGGCAGCGCGCCATAGAGCGGCTTCGGGAAGGCGCGCCAGACCACCCGGAGTGGGAGCACGCCTTGGCAGCAGAGGGATCCGACAACGTCTTCACCCAACTCTTCTGCTCCGCTGAAGATGGGCTGTCTGCCCTCCTTCTTCGCGGTTTCCATGAAATCCTGGCAGAGAGGCTGGAACATGTAGGGATGCCGACGCTGCCGTACGGTGGCCATATGGAATTCGCGACACGCATCGTGGAGGCTGCCCAGGAGCTGGCAGGTGCCCGCACGGTCGGCGGTTTCGGGCTGACGGTGGGCGAGCCGGACCACGGGCTGCTGGGGGCCGCGCTGCACTTCGAACGTGAGCGGACCGTGATTCGCACCACGCGGATCCGCGCGTCAATCCTCCCCATCCCTGTAGAGCAGTACCTGGACGAGACCACCGACTCGTTGGAGAACCCGGCATTCTCATTCTACATCGCCGTGCGCTGGCCAGAGCGCGTCGCGGAGCAGTTCGATTTCTCAGACGAGGATCTTGAGGCGCTACGGTCGGCCGCCGGAACCCCATGGTGCTTCGTGCAGGCGGGCGTGGACGACGACGAGGGGCACGTCATCCTCCTCGTCCCGCTACGCACACCCGCAGACATCGCGACGCTCGCTGCTGCGGCGCCCTGCTACAGCAGCGTTTCAAGCGTCGCCCTGGATCAGGACGACTGGCGTGAGTGGCGGGATGCGCTCTCCCGCCACACGAGCATGACGGTGCTGTGGGACAGCTCCCCATTCCGCCAAATCCGCCGCTGGGCAGAGCAGCGGATACCAAGCATCTGCTTCGGGCGTGAGGAGGTGCACACGGAGGAGGGACAGTACAGCCTCTTCTGGGTCCGGCCGGAACTGGAAGGAGCACCGATGTTCCTGGCCCCGGTCTCTTTCGTAGTCTCCGTTGCGCTAACCGTCTACCTGAAGCGGATAACCGACGAGTATGGGCTCGTGCTGGTGGGCGATGGGGCGCGTCCGGATGACATCGCGGTGCTCCGGCCGGTCGCGTACCACCTCTTCCGCGAGGAAGCGTGGTTCGACTTCACCGTAAACATCGATTGAGGGGGTGAACTGTGTCCGACGACCTCATGACATCACTCAGTCGGGTGGCGGAGCACAATCCGGAGGGGCTTACCCAAGCAGACCTGCAGGAGTTCTGGGAGTCGCTCGACCTACCCGACGCCGGATACCAGCGCTTCGAAGACGCATTCCGAGCCGCCGTGGACAAAGGCACCACCGCGACGCTCTACTTCCGACCTGGTGGATGGGTGGTGAAGGCGTCCGGCTCCGTCGCGAAGGGCGCCGTGACCATGGCGCTCCTAACCGTGGCGCTGGCAGCGAGCCACGCGACCGGAATCCCGCTGATCGTTCTTCCCACGATCCTGCCGATACTCATCGACCTGGAAAAGGTTCGACTCACCAAAGGCGAAGAGTACATACTGGCACAGCTCACGTTGACGGACGCGGCGCGCGAGGGGTCACCAGACGAACTGTATGATCGCCTCCCTGAAGCTGTGAAGAACGACGTCGGACCGGGGGCGTTTCGCGACTTCCTGGAGAAATGCCAGCAGGCCGGCCTCGCGGACCGGAGGGACGGCCCTCCAGGAACCGGCCCAGACCCGCAATACTCACTCCGGGCTCCGGGGTCGGAACGCTTCAGGGTGAGCTTCGTATAGGCGCCCGGAACAGGGGGAGGGATACTTCCTGCCCCGGGCGATCATCTACATCATCCAATGTCGGGCCAATTCCACCGTGCGCTTGGAACTCGTCCTGCGCTACAACGAGCGTGACAAATCCTGCCTGCGGCATTGTAACGCGATGGCCCTGACACCGGATCCGGTGTCAGGGCCATCGCGTTGCAAACCTACCCTATGCTTATGCCAGCCGGCACTTTGGGCCGGCCACCCGGCCTACCGCCGATACAACGCGTTGAAGAACGGCTTGAACGTCTCGTGCGCCTGGGCCCGGTACTGCGGCCGGAACCCGAACATCACCACCCTGCCCCGCCCCACCTGCGCCTCCACCACCGCCGCCTTCCCGGCGATCCGGTCCTCCCCCTGCGAGTACCCGCTCATCAGGATTGGCCCGCTCTCCGGGTAGCGCGCCACCACCGCCACACCCCGGGCCCCCGGCTCCACCTCCAGCACCGGGCTGCGCGCGTAGTTCACTGCCGACTCCTCCGGCATCCCCCAGGCGACGGGGTGCGACGCGTCCCAGCGCACCCGCAGCAGCGACCCCGGCGCGTACCAGCGCCCCGAGTCCGCCGTGTCCTGCGCCGCGTTCACGTCGCGCACCGGGACGCCCAGCTCGCGGATCCCGAACTCCACCGCCCGGTCCAGCAGCACCAGCGTCCCCCCCTCCTCCACGAAGCGCCGCAGCTCGGCGGCGCCCTCCCGGCCCAGGCCGCCCGCGTAGTCCGGGTGCGCCCGCCGCGGCCCCTGCATCAGCTCGCGGTACGAGTCCGAGGGGACCACGATGGCGTCGAAGCGGCCGCGCAGCCCGCCCGCGCGCACCTGCGCGTCGCGCAGCGTGTCGAAGGGTACGCCCCAGCGCTCGAACACCCAGCGCGTCCACCCCTCGTCCATCGACGCCGTCCACGGCTTGTAGAGGCCGACCCGCAGCCGCTCCAGCGCCGCGCCGGAGGCCGGCTCCCCCACGCCCACCGCGTCGATCCCCCACTCCCCCGACCAGCGCGCCACCCGACCGGGCAGCCCGCCCACCCCCGAGACCACGGGCGTCCCCGCTGGCCAGGTGCGCCCGCCGCCCACGGCCAGCGGCTCGGTGAGGAACCGCACCCGGCCGCCCTCCCGCAGCGCCTCGTGGACGGCGCGGTGGGTGGCGTTCATGCGCGGGTCCAGCGCGTAGGCCGGCCCCTGGTCCACCACCGTGCCGGGGCGCACCCGCACCGAGTCCACCCGCGCCAGCGCCGCCGTGTCGAAGGGCTCCGCCACCGGACGCAGCTCCACCCCCATCTGCATCCCCAGGCTCCAGCCGGCCACGTCGTAGGGGACGTCCGGCGGGCCGCCCGGGTACAGGCGGCGGTCCGGGTAGCGCTGCGGCTCCAGCAGGTCCTTGGCGTGGGCGCGGAAGGGCTGCCCCAGCAGCACCACGTGCGTCCCCTCCGGGTAGCGCTCGCCGCCCGCCTGGAAGGGAGCCCGCGCCCGGTGCACCTCCACCCCGCCCTTGCGCAGCGTGCGCAGCAGCTCCGCCGCCGAGCCGGGGTCGCGCTGGTCGGCGGGGAAGACGTAGGCGTAGGGGCCGGCCTCGCCACGGCTCCCGAGGCGCACCTGCTTGCGGGCCAGCGACGCCATGTTGCGGACGAAGTCCTCGCGCTGGCGGTGCACCAGCCGCACCAGCGACTTCGCCGCGATCAGCTCGTACTCCACGATGTCGCGGGGACGCCACTCGCCGCCCGGCCACGCCTCCGGGAACATGGAGCCCGCCTGCGGCTGGCGGAGCGAGTCCGCGCTCTGACGGATGGGGTCACCGTAGTCGGCGCTGGCCGCCTCGGAGAGGATCCCCACCATGTTGTGCCGCGCGGGGACGGTGCGCCCGCCGCCGTGCCACCACAGGTCGAAGGTCTCCTGGTGGGAGACCCCCGTCTTCCCCGCCTCGGTGAGGTCCAGCGCCATCTGCGTCCCCACCACGTTGGTCATGCGGACGATGAGCGGGTCCACGTTGGGGTTGAGCGGGTCGTCGAAGGGGGGGATGAAGAAGCGCGCGCCCCGGTTCCCCATCTGGTGCACGTCGTAGACGACCTGCGGGAACCATCGCTCGTACAGCACCCGCGTGACCGCCTCGGTCTCCGGCTGGGTGACCATGAAGAAGTCACGGTTGTTGTCGTGCCCCACGTAGTGGTGGTAGAGCCAGGGCATCGCCGCGCCGGAGGCGGGGGTGTTGCGGGTGCGCAGCCACCAGTCGCGGGTGATGTCCAGCCCGTCCGGGTTCATCCCCGGGACCAGCAGCACCACCACGTCCTGCAGCGCCCGCCCCAGCTCCGCGTCCGTCGCCAGGTCGTGGGCCAGCTCCATGGACATCTGCGTCACCATGATCTCGTTGCCGTGCAGCGACGCGCCGATGAACACCACCCCGGGCTGCGTGCGGACGAGCCGGTCCAGCTCCGCGTCGGAGAGGCCGCGCGGGTCGGCGACGCGCGCCTGGGCGCGGCGGATCTCCTCCAGCCGCGCCATGTTCGCGGGCGAGGTGACGACGGCCATCACCATGGGCCGGCCCAGCACGGTGCGGCCGATGGTGTCCAGGCGCACCTTCGCGGAGGCGCGGTCCAGCCGGCCGAAGTAGTCCACGATCTGCCGCCACTCGGCCAGGCGGCCCGCCT
Organism: Longimicrobiaceae bacterium; assembly: GCA_036259415.1. Taxonomy (GTDB): domain Bacteria; phylum Gemmatimonadota; class Gemmatimonadetes; order Longimicrobiales; family Longimicrobiaceae; genus JAFAYN01. The sequence goes on along the minus strand of DATABU010000024.1, from coordinate 4,896 downwards.
CGCCGGGGCGGAAGCCCAGCACGCTCTGCGGCGAGGGCGGCGGCGCGGCGGCGCGCTGCTGCGCCGGGAGCGGTGCGGCGGACGCCGCGCCGGCCAGCGCCAGCGCGAGCAGGGGGGTGCGGAAGCGTGCGGGCATCGGTCGGGTCGCTGCGGGAGAACGGAGGTCGGGGTGTGGGGAACAGAATACGGCCGGGCCCGGCGGAGCACCAGCCGCGGGGGGGCTCACCCCGGGCGGCCGGCCGCCCGGAGCACCGCCCGGTAGCGCTGCTCCACGTCCTCCAGGTCCTGCGGCTCGGAGACGGCCTCGCGGGCGCCGCGCACCGTCATCTCCGCCTGGCGGAGGAGCGCCGCCTGCTCCTCGTCGCCCTCCACGCAGGCCAGCACCCGGGCGATGGTCTCCAGGATGCGCACCGTCACCGAGACGCTGCTGCGGCCGTACTGCCGCAGCTGGTTGAAGGAGGCGTCCACCAGCCCCGCGAACACGCTGCGCGAGCGCGCGATCACCCGCAGCTTCCCGGCGTCGTCCAGGCGGAAGGGCGAGGGGAGGTCGCGCCCGGCAGCGTGGCAGAGCGCCGCCCCCAGCCGGTCCAGGCAGTTCATGGCGGTGAAGGGATCGTTGATCCCCGGGGAGAGGGCGCGCACCCCCACCTCCACCAGCTGGTCCACCGAGAACTCCACGTCCTGCAGGTGCGTCCGCTGGGCGCCCAGCGCGAAGGCCGCGCGCAGCCGCTCGTCCAGCTCCTCGTCCAGGCGCTCCGGCGGCCACACGGAGAGGAGCCGGCCGCCCCGGAGCAGGAACGCCCCCGGGCGCGTCTCCACGCGAACCAGCAGGTCGCTCCCCGTGGCCAGCTCCATCAGCTGCTCCTCGTCGATGGCCTGGAGGTAGCCGTTGTGGTGGGAGATCACCGCCGCGGCCCGCCGGTCGAAGTCCTCCGGCACCTCGTCCGCGACGCGCCGCTCGCGGGCGGGGTCGGGGTCGTGCCCGATCCGCTGGGGGTAGACGCGGTCGATGTGGTGGTGCAGGTCGCGGGCGACGCCGGCCACCACGTGGGGAGCCTGGATGGAGATGGAGACGTGATGGATGAAGTAGATGAGCACGCCCAGGCTGGCGAGCCCCAGCGCCACCCCCACCGTCACCGACAGGTGCGGGACGTAGCGCTCCGCCGCCTCGCCCCCGCGCACGCTGCGGAGCACCAGCACGCAGTAGATGAAGGTGGCGATGAAGGTCCCCAGGACCACCTGGTTCCCCGTATCGCGCATGAAGTTGTAGAGGATGCGCGGGCCGAACTGCCCCGACGCGAGCGAGAGCGCGGCGATGGTGATGGAGAAGGTGACTCCCGCCGTCCCCATCACCGAGCCGCCGATCACCGAGAGCACGGCGCGCGCGCCCTCCGGCCCCCCGGAGTAGATCCACCCCAGCCGCTGCGTCAGGCCGCCGGCCACCGTGTCCACCCGGACCATGGCGACGGACAGGAGCACCGCCCCCGCGGCCATCAGCGAGGGGATGAACCAGTACGAGGCGCGCACCGCCTGCCAGAGCCTGACCAGACCCAGCCTCATCCCTCCTCCTTTGCAACGGGGGGCTCCGCCGCGGCGCAGCCCGGCAAGGGCCGGGCCGGCGGGTCCCTTGCCGCTCCGCGCCGCCGCCGCTAGCTTGAACCCTTCATATGCGAAGGGGGCCTTTCGGAAGCCGGTGCGAAACCGGCGCGGCCCCGCCACTGTGAGAGGCCCGGCGCCCCGTGCGCCGGTCCGGCCCGCTCAGCGGAGGCCCGTCCTCCGTCCAAGCCACTGGGAGCCCGCGCGGTCCCGGGAAGGCGAGCGAAGCTGCCTCGAGCCAGGAGACCGGCCCCCTCGCTCCCGCATGCAGGCCCCTCGTGGGAGGGGAGCGGGGTCCGATCCGGAGCGCCGTGTCCCCCGTGGGCCGTGCGTCCGCCTCGCGCCCGTTCTCTTCCCCGACACACCGGGAAGGACGGGCTTCTTGTCGTCTGCGGTCTCGATTCGCGCGCGTTTGGCGGGGCTCCCGCTGCTCTGCCTCCTGCACCTCCTCGCCGGCTGCGGCGAGGGGGGCGCCGCCGCGCGCCCGGACGCCGCGGCGGAGGCGGGCGCCGTCGCGCTCGTGGACGACGCGGGGCGCACGGTGCGCCTCCCCCGCCCCGCCGGGCGCATCGTCTCCCTGATCCCCAGCGCCACCGCGACGCTGCTCGCCATCGGCGCGGGCGACCGGCTGGTGGGGCGCACCGACTTCGACCACGGTCCCGCCCTGGACTCCATCCCCTCGGTGGGCGGGGGGATGGACCCGTCCATCGAGGCCGTGGTGGCGCTGCGCCCCGACCTGGTGCTCGGCTGGGAGACCTCGGGCGACCAGCGCACCCGCCGCCGCCTGGAGGAGCTGGGGATCCCGGTGTTCGCGGTGGAGGCGGACGACACCACGGACGTGTTCCGCACCATCGGCAGCCTGGGCGCGCTCACCGGGCGCGCCGCGGCCGCCGACTCGCTCTCCGCGCGGCTGCGGCGCGAGCTGGCCGAGGTGCGAGCCTCGGTGGCGGGGCGGCCGCGCCCCTCGGTGTTCTTCCTGGTGTGGAACGACCCGCCCATGACCGCGGGCCCCGGCACCTTCATCTCCCAGGTGCTGGGCGCCGCCGGGGGCCGCAACGTCTTCGACGACGTGAGCGGCGAGTGGCCCAACGTGGCGCTGGAGGAGATCGTCCGCCGCCAGCCCGACTACCTGGTGCTGCCGCAGGGGGAGAAGGGGGGCGCGCACGACCTGGAGCAGCTCCGCCGCGCCCCGGGCTGGCGCGAGCTGCGCGCCATGCGCGAGGGGCGCACCGTCACCATCGACGCGGAGCTGATGAACCGCCCCGGCCCCCGCCTGGGCGAGGCCGCCCGCGCCCTCCGCGACGCCCTGCACCCGGACGCGGGCCCCCGATGAGGCCGCTGCTGCGCCTGGCGCTCCTGGCCGCCGCGCTCGTGGCGGCGCTCCTGCTGGCGACCCGGGTGGGCGCCGTCCCCCTGGGCGTGCGCGAGATCGCCGACGCCGTGGCCGGCGAGGGCGACCCCACCACCGTCGCCATCGTGCGGCGGCTCCGGCTCCCGCGCTCCCTCCTGGCCGCGCTGGTGGGCGGGGCGCTGGCGGCGAGCGGGGCCGTGTTCCAGGCGCTGCTCCGCAACCCGCTGGCGGACCCCTACGTGATGGGCGTGGCCGGGGGCGCCGCGGTGGGGGCGGTGGCGGCGGTGGCGCTGGGCGGCTTCGCGGCCTCCGCGGCGCCCGTGACGCTGGCGGCCTTCGCGGGGGCGGTGGTGGCCATGCTGCTGGTCTTCCGCATCGCCGCGGCGGCGGGGCGCGCGCTGGACACCCGGGTGCTCCTGCTGGCCGGGGTGGTCGCGGGGTCGTTCTTCAACGCACTGATCCTGCTGGCGCTCACCTTCGCCGACGCGGACTCCTTCCGCTCCGCCATCTTCTGGATGATGGGGAGCTTCTCCGGCGCCACCTGGCGCGGCGACGCCCTGCTCGCCGCCTTCCTCGTCCCCGGCCTGGCGCTCCTCTTCGCCCTGTCCCGCCCGCTGAACCTGCTGGCCGTGGGCGAGGAGACCGCCGCCTACCTGGGGACGCGGGTGGAGCGGGTCAAGGCGCTCGCCTACGGCGTGGCCTCGCTGGTGACCGCCGCGGCGGTGGCGGCCTCCGGGGTGATCGGCTTCGTGGGGCTGGTGGTCCCCCACGTGGTGCGCCTGGTGTGGGGCGGCGACCACCGCTTCCTCCTCCCCGCCTCGGTGCTGCTGGGCGCCACCTTCCTGGTGCTGGCCGACGCCCTGGCCCGCGTGGCCGCCGCGCCCACGGAGCTCCCGGTAGGGGTGGTCACGGCGTTCGTGGGGGTGCCCTTCTTCGTCTGGCTCCTGCGGCGGAGGGCGGCCGCGTGAGCGCCTGGCGCTGCGAGGGCGTGACCTTCCGCTACCCGGGCGCGGAGCGTCCGGCGGTGGACGGGGTGGCGCTGGAGGTGCCGGCGGGGGCGGTGACCGCGGTGCTCGGCCCCAACGGCTCCGGCAAGAGCACCCTGCTCCGCCTCCTCCTGGGGACGCTGTCGCCCGCCGCGGGGGCGGTCCGCTTCGGCGGGCGGGCGGTGGGCGAGTGGTCGCGCGCGGAGATGGCGCGCGAGGTGGGGGTGGTGCCGCAGGCGGAGGAGTCGCCCTTCCCCATGACCACGCGCGAGCTGGTGGCCATGGGGCGCTACCCGTACCTGGGCGCCTTCCGCCGCGAGGGCCCTGCCGACCGGCGCGCCGTGGAGGAGGCGCTGCGCCGGGCCGACGTGGAGGAGCTGGCCGGCCGGCTGGTGGGGACGCTCTCTGGCGGGGAGCTGCAGCGGGCGCGCATCGCCCGGGCGCTGGCGCAGGAGCCGGCCACGCTGGCGCTGGACGAGCCCACCGCCGCGCTCGACGTGGCCCACGAGATGGCGATCTTCGAGCTGCTGCGCGAGCTGGGTCACGCGGGGACCACGGTGCTGCTGGTGACCCACAACCTGAACCTGGCCGCCCGCTACGCCGACCGGCTGGTGGTGCTGGACCGCGGGCGGGTGGCCGCCGACGGGACGCCCCGCGAGGTCCTCACCGCGGAGCTGGTGCAGCGGGTGTACCGCTGGCCGGCGCGCATCGTGGCGCACCCCGGCCCGGGCCCGGACGCGGGGGCGCCGCAGGTGGTCCCGCTGGCCGCCGCGGCGTGCGGCACCGGCCCGGAGGGAGCGTCGCATGTGGCCTAGGATCCTCGCCGTTCTGCTGCTGGCGCTGGCGGCGCCGGCCCACGCGCAGTTCCCCGCCGAGGTGCGGGGGCGGGTGACCGACGCGGCGACGGGCGCCGGGGTGGCCGGGGCCCGGGTGGAGGTGGCCGGCGGCGGGCCCGCCGCCCTC
>DATABU010000023.1:0-7125 GCA_036259415.1 Longimicrobiaceae bacterium | reverse complement strand
CTGAGGTCGAGGCCGCCCCCGGGGCTCGCGGTCGAGCATCCGACCGTCTGCTCCAGGAGCGAGACGCGCTCCTCGAGCGGCCGCGACGGGTCCGTCGCGAAGCTGCTGCAGGGGACCACCTGGGAGGTCGAGTCGCCCGTGGGCGCGCCCCCGGCGCCCGAGAACTGGTTGATCAGGGTGCGGGAGTAGGACAGGGACGAGGAGATCTGCGGCAGCCGCTCCGCGCGTGCGGAGATCTGCTGTCCCTCCGCGGTGGTCACCCCCGCGCGGGCGAGCGACACCGACTCGCTGGTGCCGGCCGCCACGCCGAGCGCCTGCTCCAGCGAGAGCTCTCGGGGCGCGGCGCCCGCGGGCGCCGTCTGCGCGGCCAGCGGGCCGCCCGCGAGGAGCACGCCCGCGAGTGCGAGGACCCATCCGAGACGTTGTGATCGATTGAGTGACATGAGCTGCTGACTCCGCTTCGTTCCGGCGTTGATCCGTGCCACGTTCTGCGTGCACGAAGGTAAGCCCGGATTTCGCCGGATCTCGCGGAATCGGCACCGGCTTCGCACCGCTGTCACGAACCGCCTCCCAGGTGGCACGAACCGCCACAGTTGGCCCTTGACACGGGTCCGGAGTGCGGACGGTGGAGGTGAAACAGGGCAGTAGCGGAGTGCGCAACGCACGCGGAGGGGGTGCGAGGAGGGCATGGCCGCCGTCCGTCCCGTTCACCGCGGAAACCAAGAAAAGGAGGAAAGGAATCGGCCGATTCCTTTCCTCCTTTTCCAGTTGGCGCCCGGACGTCGGGCCTTCAGGCTTTCGACCGATTCGCCGGCGAACCCGCCACCCAGATCGGCTCCGACGTCAAGCTGCACGGGCCTCCACACGAGTGGCTCCGACCCGCTGGATCAGGGAGCTACTTTCCTGACACAGATGCCATACAGATTGCTACCACACCGGCCGGTCACACTGAATGGCGAAGTTGCGAATCGACCGGGAGGTTGATTCGCAATTTTGCGAAACCAGGCTGAACCCGCCGTGGTGCATATATCCTGGCTGTACGGGAGGTTGGAGAAATTGCGAAACGCCCTGCGACAAATTGCGTATCGCGCGATTGCGAAACTGCGACAAATTGCATGTGGCACGAGCGACAGAACTCATGTCGCCCAACAGACACGTAGTCTGTCGCTGACAGGTAAAGCAGTACACCCGAAGGACTTGACGAGCCCATTCCCGAATACTGGTCGGGAGTGGGCTCGATTCGTTCTCAGGGCTGGTGGAAGCGCGCGCCAGATCACACATGCCCTGCTGCCGCCAACTCTGCTACAGGCTTCCCACGGCGCGCAGCTACGGCATCGAGTGACCACCGCCGCTTCGTGCCCTGGCCTCCGCTGAGGGGCGCGCCGCCCGCATCCGAACCGCCGGCGCCCCGCCGGGTAGCAGGGTGGATCCCGCCGGCCCGCCTCCCGCACCCGGGGGCGCGGGACCGCCTCCACCACGAGCCGCGACGATGCCGAACCCCACCGGCCCGGAGGCGCAGCGCTCGCCCGGGCTCCACCTCCAGGACACCGTCCGGCTCTCCGCGGACGGGCTGGCCAAGGTGCTGGGCGACCTGGAGGCGCGCGTGATGCGCACCGTCTGGTCGCTGGGGCGCCCCGCGCCCACGCGCGAGGTCCACGACCGCGTGGCCGAGGAGCACGGCGTGGCGCACCTCACCGTGGTCACGGTGCTCAACAAGCTGGTCGAGAAGGGGCTGCTGGCGCGGGAGAAGTCGGAGGGCGTCTTCCACTACCGGGCCTGCTGGAGCGAGGAGGAGTTCCGCGCCTACGTGTCCCGGCGGCTCGTGGAGGGGATCCTGGCCTTCGAGCCCCAGGCGCTGGCGACCTCGTTCGTGGACGTGCTCGGGGAGCGCGACCCCGCGCAGCTGGCGGAGCTCCGGCGGCTGATCGACGAGCGCCTGCGGAGGGAGGGACCGTGAGCGGTGCAGCGGTCCCCGCGGCCCCGGCGCCGCTCCGCCGCCGGGAGCAGCGGCGCCGGCGGGCGGTGATGCTCGCGATCACCGGGCTCCTCCTCCTGGGGATGAGCCCGATCGTGGGGCACCACCTCGGCAGCGGGATCGACCGCCTGCTGGCGGGGACCGACCACCTCGGGGCGCTGTGCCTGATCGCGCTGCACCACCTGCTGGACCCGGTGCACGACCTCTTCCACGGCCTGCTGCTCGCGGGGGTCTCGTACGCCGCGTGGGACCGGCTCCGCGCGGGACGGACGCTGCGGCGCACCCTGGCCGCGCTCCCCTGGCGGACGCCCGCGCCGGGGAGCGCGCTGGAGGCCGCCGCGCGGGAGGCCGGGGTCGATCCCCGGCGGGTGCGCGCGGCCCCCGGGCTCCCCCTGCCGGCGTTCACCGCCGGGTGGCTGCGGCCGCGCATCTACGTCGCCCAGGAGCTCGCCGAGCGGCTGGGCCGGGACGAGCTGGTGGCCGTGCTGATGCACGAGGGCGCGCACGCCGCCCGGCGGGACCCGCTCCGCCTCTCCGTGCTCCGCTTCCTGGGCCACGCGCTCTTCTGGATCCCGGTGCTGCGCCGGCTGGCGGAGGACTGCGCGGACGAGGCCGAGATCCGCGCGGACGACGCGGCGGCGCGGGACCGGCCGCTGGTGCTGGCGTCCGCCCTGGTCGCGCTCGCCGGCTGGCGGACGCCGGACGCCGCGCCGGCGATGGGCGTGGGGATCAATCGGCGCGACCTCCTCGACCGCAGGGTGCGCCGGCTCGCCGGGGAGGAGGTCCACCCCGAGACGAACGTGACCCGCCGCTCCATTGCCGGCGCCTCCGCCATGCTCCTGCTGGTGTGGGCCACCGGGACCGCCATGGTGCACCCGCTCCCGGCGGAGCACGGGGGCGAGGCGCACTGCGACCACGGACGCCCGGCCTGGACGCACCTCTTCTGCCGGGGGGAGACGGTGCGCGCCGGGGCCGCGGACTGCCCGCACGGGCGCCGGTAGCCTGCACCCGTGCCGGCGCGGCGGACCGGGCCCCGCGCTTGCGGATGGTTTTTATCGTGGGTAAAATCCGTCTCCACACCACCCGAGGACGACATGGTGAGATCCGGACCACTGCCCCCCCAGCTGCAGCGCCGCGGCGCCGCGCTGCTGTGCGCCGCCGCGCTCGCGGCGCTCCCCGCGCGACTCGCCGCGCAGACCGACTACTACAACACCGACGCGGGACGCCCCGTGCTCATCGAGGACGCGTATCCGACCGAGCGCTACGCCTTCGAGCTGCAGCTCGCGCCGCTCCGCTTGGAGCGGGTCTCCGGCGGGGTGTACGACTGGGGCGTGGAGCCGGAGATCGCCTACGGGATCCTCCCGCAGACGCACGTGGAGGTGGGCTTCCCGCTCGCCTGGACCGACGCCGCCGGAGCCGCCGGGGAGTTCGGCCTGGCCGGGATCGACGTCTCCGTGCTGCACAACCTGAACGTGGAGACCTCCGGGCTGCCGGCGTTCGGGATCGCGGCGGAGGCCGTGCTCCCGGTGGGGAGCCTGGCGCCCGACCAGCTCTACCCGTCGGTGAAGGCGATCGCGACCCGGACCTTCGGCTTCGCCCGCTTCCACGTGAACGGCCGCTACACCTTCGGGTCGGAGCCCGACTCCGACACGGCCGGTGAGGCGGCGGAGGGGCCGGAGGAGCTTTCCCGCTGGATGGCGGGCGTCGCCGTGGACCGGACGCTCCCGCTCCGGTCGATGCTCCTGATCGCGGACGTGTACGCCGCGCAGCCGCTTCACGAGGAGGAGGACCTGGAGTGGAACGCGGGGGCCGGGGTCCGCTTCCAGTGGAGCCCGCGGCTCGCCGTGGACGCGGGGCTCGGGCGCCGGCTCACCGGCGGGCCGCGGTGGTTCGTGACCTTCGGCACGGCCTACGCCTTCGCGGTCCGCTCCCTGATCCCCCTGCCGGCGCGGTAGGGGCCTGCGACACGTCCACGAGAGACAGCATGACGGCGCATCCGTCCACGCTTCGCGCCCTGCTCGGCGCCCTCGCGCTCGTGGTGGGGCTCGGCGCCGAGGCCGGGCCGCTGGAGGCCCAGTGGGTGCGGGAGAGCGAGCAGTTCTACCTCCCCGCCGGCCACAACTGGAAGTTCCGCGACAACTACGCGAACGCGGACCGGCTCTTCAACGCCTTCGACTACGGCCACGCCATCCTCTACGAGGAGCTGTACACCCGGCCCGACGGGCCCGTGGAGCGGCTGGAGGAGAAGGAGTTCGACTTCCTCACCCGCAGGCTCCTGCTCAACCCCCCGCGCGTGCCGCTGGAGGAGGGCGCCATCGAGGTCGCCTACGCCAAGCTGGCGCCCGAGGCGAAGATGATGTTCCACTGGGCGCACCTCCTCCACCGCCAGGCGTACGACGTCTGGGCGGACGAGCGCCTCTCGCCGGCGGAGAAGGACGCCGCCATGGCCGAGGTGCTGGCCTACTACAGGAGCCGCCCGGACCTGGCGTTCAGCACCGTCCCCAAGAGCATGGAGATCATGGACGGCCAGTACTTCTCGCTGGCCTTCCGGCAGAGGTACCCGAAGTTCAACGGGCTGATCTGGGCCTACCACTGGCTCCAGGTCGGCCTCTACGAGCCGCTGCTCGTCGGAGGCGACGTCCAGGAGCGGAAGGCCGGGGTGGACGCCACGGTGGGGCGCTTCTGGCAGATGATCTCCGACGCGCCGGAGAACATGCCGCACCTGATGCCGATGACGGCCTCGGTGGCGCCGGAGTTCTCCCGGCGGTACCCCGAGGTGGCGATCGTCTTCGACAACCTCCACATGATGCACGACGTCGTCTCCGACGTGCTGGTCTCGGAGAAGGTGCCGCGCGGCCGGAAGCGGCAGGAGCTGCTGCGGCAGGCGGAGCTGTTCCGGAGCGACACGGCCTACGCCACCACGCGGGAGGAGTGGCTCCGGATGGCGGAGATGATGGGGGCCAACAACATGGGCGGGCGGGCCGTGGGCTTCACGGCCGCCCTCCCCGAGCCCACCGTCGCCCGCGGGGCCTCCATGGCCGACATGGACCACGGCGCGCACGCAGCGCAGCCGGCGGACCACGCCGCCATGGGCCACGCGACGCACGGGGCGGACGCGGGGACCACCGCCCCGGACCGCGAGAAGGCGCTGGAGTTCGCCGCGCGCCTGCTCTCCGACCCGGCCGTGGAAGCGCGGATCCACGCCGACCCGCGGCTGCACCGCCTCCGCTCCGACCACGCACGGGCGGCCGGCGACCCGCACGCCGGACACGCGCAGGCGCAGCGCGCCCCCGGCTCGGCCGGGGAGCCTTCGGACGCGGACGAGCTGCTGGCGCTGGCCGCGGAGGTCGTCCGCGACGGCGAGGTCCAGCGCCGGATCCAGCAGGACCCCGTCCTCCGGAGGCAGTGGGAGGACCCGGGAGTCCGCCGGGTCCTCCTCCGGCGCCCGTAGGACCCGTCGCCGCTCAGCGGGAGGCGTGCGCGTCGTCCAGCACGGGCGACGCCGGTTCCGACGGCCTCTCGTACCCTGCCGCGACCAGACCGGGGAGGTCGAACCCCAGCTCCACCTCGCCGGCCAGCCGCCGGGACGCCTGGACCAGCGCGTCCCGGCCAAGCCTGCGGTCCCGCGCCGCGACGAGGATCCGCTGCGCCCGGCCGCCGACGCGGACCAGGTGGAGGTCGCCGAAGACGGCGCCGTAGGTCGCGAGCATCGGCCCGTACTCGCGTCCGGAGCTCCACAGGTTGCTCACCACCACGCCGCCCGGGGCGAGCCGCGCGCGGACCGCCTCCAGGAACTGCCGGGTCGTCAGCGCGAAGGGGACCGCGTCGTCCGAGAACGCGTCGAGCACCACGAGGTCGTACGTGCCCGGCGGGGCGCCCTCGATGAACGCGCGCCCGTCGCCCGTGTGCACCCTCATCCGGGAGTCGGGCCGGAAGCCGAAGTGCCGCCGGGCCACGTCCACGATCAGCGGGTCGATCTCCACCACGTCGATCCGGGCGTCCGGCAGGATCGCCCGCGTGTACATGGGCATGGCGCCGCCCCCGAGCCCCACGAAGAGGATGCGTCCGTCCCGCGGCACGAGCGCCGCACCGACCATGGCGACCCGGGAGTAGGCGAGCTCCAGGTGCCCGGGCCTGCCGGGATACACCGCGCTCTGCCGGGCCCTCCCCGCGCCCGTGTACAGCGAGCGGAGCCCGTCCGCGCGCTCCACCACCCGCACCCGGCCGAAGGCGGACTCGCCCTCGAAGACGACCCTGGTCCGCGGGCGCGAGGCCAGCGCCCCGAGCACCAGCACCACGCAGAGCGCGGCGAGGATCGCCGCGGTTCCCAGCGTACGGGGCCGGGGTCCGGAAAGGGGTGGCATGCGGTCCCTCCTCTTCGGCGTCCGGGCGGGGTCAGCGCGCCCCGGCGCCGTACGAGCCCTCGCGCAGCTCGGCGAGCACGTCCGGCCGCCGGGGCGTCCACCCCAGCGTCCGCCGCGCCCGCTCGCCGGAGACCTGGAGGTCCAGGGCGAGCGCGTCCGCGTACGGGCCCATCTTGGCTCTCGCCTCCTCGATGGGCACGTGGCGCACGTCGGCCGGCGTCTTCGCGTGACGCGCAATCGCCTCGACGATGTCGCAGACGCGCTCGTCGGCTTCATCGTTCGCGTGAAAGATCCCCGACGCCTCCATCGTGGTCACGCGAACGACGAAGCCGACGAGCGCGTCGAGGATATCGTCGAGGCGATCGCGCACCAGGCGAAGATGCGCCCCGACGTTCGCCATGTGCCGATCGCGGAAGCGCGGAAGAAGATGGGACCGTACGCGGACGCTCTGGCGCTCGATCAGATCGTGCGCAGCCCGCGCGCCCGCGCCCTCGGCTGGGCGCCCACGCTGCACTCGGTCGCCGGCAGCGCCGCGCGGCTGCTGGAGGAATTCAGAACCGCGCGCGAAGCCGCCTAGGCTCAGCCCTCGACGATCCCGTCGATCAAGCCGTACTCGAGGGCACTCGTCGCGTCGAGATAGAAATCGGTGCGCTTCGTATCCCGGATGATCTGCCGCAGCGGGCGGCCCGAGCGCGTGGCCAGTATCTGGTAGATCTGCGCCTGCATCTGCTTCAGGCGATCGAGGTGCTGCGCGGCAGCCGAGGTCGACTGCCAGCCGGCCCACTT
>DATABU010000022.1:0-6226 GCA_036259415.1 Longimicrobiaceae bacterium | reverse complement strand
CGCGGAGGAGGGGCTCCCCGCCCTCGCCGACCCGGGGACGCCGCGCGCGCGCATCCTCCAGCTCTACGAGGAGCGGGCCTTCTGGCTCTGGCTCACGTCGCACCGCCTGGGCGACCTGCGGCGGCTGGTGCGCCACTACGGGTTCCAGCCGAACGAGGTGTTCCCGACGGGGGCCACGGTGTTCGGGGTGCCCTACGGGACGGACACCAGCCTGCCGATCCCGTTCGACGAGACCAACAACCCGGAGTTCCGCGGCGGGTGCCTGAGCGCGGACACGTAGCGGCGGATCGTCCGGCAGGAACGTGAGGAGGGGAGGGTCCCGGGGCTACCCGGGGCCCTCCCCTGTTGCTCGCGGAGGCAGGTGTCTGACCGTGGAGGGATCGCTCCAGCACGGCAAGCGCCTGGTCCATTCCCGACCCGCCACGCCCGCCACACTGCCTCAATCCATGCTCAGAACCGGCCGCACCTCCGTGGTCGTGTACGCGAACACCCCGCTCTCCATCAGCACCTCCTGGATGGCGTGCGCGCTCGGCGCGTCCAGCACCAGGTAGTTCACGTGCGCCGGCGGGTCCGCCCAGCGCCCGACCACGCCGATCCCCCGCTCCTCGATGAGCCCCTGCATCGCCTGGAGGCAGGGGTGGACCGCCTCGTTCTCCGGGCGGCCGGGGCACGACTCGGGGCTGTGGCGCACGACGACCATGTGGAGCATGGGCCGGGTCCTCCTCCGTGGTGGTGTGAATGGAACGGACGCTCAGGTGGGCGGAGCGTCGTCGCGGACGGGGGACGGGGAGCGCCGCGCGCGGGGATGGCGCGGGAGGACCGGGACCACGGGGCCCCGCCGCAATCTGTCCGCGCGCCGCCCGCGGTCGCAAGGTCGCCGGATGGCGACCCGGAAGTACGTACTCGACGAAGGAGCCCCGTCCGGGCCCGATCCGCCCGTGTCCCTCCTGTCCTGACCATTACGATGCCTGCCGCAGTCAGCGCCGCCGGTCGAAGCGGATGTCGCGGTTGCGAGGATCGCCGTTGACCAGGAAGCCGGTGACGCGCCCCTGTCCGTCGCGCTGGAATTCCACCGAGCGAAGGAACCAGACGGCCGAGCCGAAATCGTCGCGCCAGAGCGGGGTGAGCGGGATGCGCCCGTGGCGCGGATGGACGAGCGCCAGCGTATCGGCGCGCAGCGTGACCTCGTACGACGTGCCGAGCTCGGGGCTCTCGTAGGTCCCGACGAACTCCGCCAGTGGTGGCGGCGACGGGGGCGCTCCCCGCTGCACCCTCCGGCCGCGAACGCCGGCTGTCTCGACGGTGAGCTCGCCGTGCGCGGAGTCACGCGAAAGCACCAGGCGCTCGCCCCCGCGCCCGATGACGTACTCCGCGGCCGACACGGGCGTGAGCGGCTGCGGGTCGCCGCCGGTCTCCTGGACGGTGAGCCCACCGCCGCCGTGATCGATCCGGAGATAGCGTCCCGGGCCCAGGCGGTACAGCCCGACGTGCGTCTCGGCGGCTGCCGGGGAGATGGCCGACACGCCGCGTTCTCCGGGTGTCGCCGCCGGCGCCGTGCCGGCGGGAGACTCCTCGACGTCCAGGTAGACGTTCGCGACCTGGATGGTCGCGCGCTGCGCATCGACCTCGTCCGAGTTGGCCAGGACGGCGATGCCGAGCCGCTGCTCCGGCATGTAGACCGTGTAGGTGTCGAACCCGGCCCACCCTCCGCCGTGCGTGAACATCGGCATCCCACGATAGGTCCCGGTGAGCACGCCGAAGGCGTACGGCACCGGCGTGCCGTCGTCGAGTCGTCCCGGTGTCCGCATGAGCCGATGGGCCTCCCTTCCGCCGACGGCGAGGTCGTCGAAGTTGCGGAGCCAGCGCCCCAGGTCGTCCACGCTGCTGAAGAGAGAGCTCGAGCCCGGAGCGACGAGATTGTCGGGGATGGCGAGGAAGGCGCCGTCCGGGCCGCGCCTGTACCCGTACGCGCGGTCGGGAATCACCTCCCGGTAGTCGGTGCGGAAGTGAGTGCGCGTCATGCCGAGCGGGCGGAAGAGCCGAGCACGGCTCCACTCCGCGAGCGACTGGCCCGTCACGCGCGCGACGAGCTCCGCGAGCAGGTTGTAGCCGGTGTTGCTGTAGAGGTGGTCGGCCCCGGGCTCGAAGTTCAGGGTTCGCGCCCTGTACGCCAGGGCGAGGATCTGCCCCGAGGAGATCACGTCGTCGTAGCGCCAGCCCGCCACGGAGAGGGCGCCGGGCCAGTCGCGCACGCCGCTGGTGTGATGCACGAGCTGCCCGATGGTGATCGGCCGCTCCCGCGCCGGGAGCTCGGGGATGTAGCGCCGGACCTCGTCGCTCAGCGCGATCCGTCCCTCGGCGACCAGCATAGCGACGGCGAGACCGGTGAACTGCTTCGACACCGATGCGACGTCGAAGACCGTCTCCGGCGTGATGCGCACGCGGTGCTCGAGGTTCGCGAGCCCGTACCCGCGCCGCAGCACGACTCGGCCGTCACGGACGACGACGAGAGCGAGGCCGGGGGAGGGCTCGCTGTCGTATCTCGCGAAGAGGGAATCCACGCGCGCAGCGCGCGAACCCGGCGCGTCCTGCGCGAACGCAGCCGGGGCGCACAGCGCAGCCGCGAGGACGAGCGTCGGGATCATCGGGCGCATCGGCAGATCTCGTCGGCGTGGAGGCGGAGCGTCCGCCGCTGTCCGATCCCCCTCCTACCGCAGCACCGAGACCGGGTCCACGCGCGTCGCGCGGCGGACGGGGATCAGCAGCGCGACCGTGGCGCAGGCGAGCAGCGTCGCCAGGGCCGCGCCGAGCGTGACCGGGTCGAGGGGCTGCACTCCGTAGAGCAGGGTGCCCAGCAGCCGCGCCACCACCATCACCCCGAGCGCGCCGGCGGCCAGCCCGGCGGCCATCCAGACCCCGCCCTGCCGCAGCACCAGCCCCGCGATCGCGCCGGGGGTGGAGCCGAGCGCGACCCGCACCCCGAACTCCTGCTCCCGGGCGGCGGCCATGCTGGCGAACATGGCGTAGACCCCCACCGAGGCCAGTAGGAGCGCCAGGACGCCGAACGCCGTCATCAGCAGCACCGGGAGACGCCGCTCCGCCAGACGCTCGTCCACGATGGACCGCAGCGTCCGCGGGTCGCGGAGCGGCACCGTCGGGTCGATGGCCGCCAGCTCCCGCTGGAAGGGGCGCACCAGCGCCAGCGGATCGCCGCCGGTGCGGACCAGGAAGTCGCGCCCGCTCCAGGTGAAGTCCTGCCGGTTCGTGGCGTACGCCATGGGCTCGGGCGCGGGGAGCGCCGGGTCGGCGCGCACGTCGCTCACGATGCCGACCACCACGCCCCAGCGCTCCGCGGTGTGCGGGCTGACCCGGATGCGCGCGCCGACCGCGTCGCCGGCCGGCCAGTAGCGCCGGGCCAGCGTCTCGCTGACCACCAGCGCGGGCGGGGCGTCCGCCCCGTCCTCCGGCCCGAAGGTGCGGCCGCGGAGCAGGCCGATCCCCAGCGTGCGGAAGTAGTCGTCCGAGACGGCCATGTAGGGGATGAAGGTGGGGCCGTCCCCCTCCAGCGTCACGCCCTCGATGGTGAGCACGTTGCTGCTCATGGTGGGCGAGGGGATCTGCGTCACGCTGGCCACCCCGCGGACGCCGGGGAGGGCGGCGAGCCGCTCCTCCAGCCGCCGGAAGGCCGCGGCGCGCGCCTCCGGCGTGGGGAAGCCCGCGGCGGGCAGCTGCACCCGCGCCGTCAGCACGCCGTCCGCGTCGAAGCCGAGCGGCACCGCCGTCATGGCCCACAGGCTCCGGACCAGCAGACCGGCGCCCACCAGGAGGCTCAGGGAGAGCGCGATCTGCGCCGCCACCAGCGCGCCGCGCAGCCGCCGCGAGCGCCGGCCCTCGCTGGTGCCGCGGGATTCGTCGCGCAGCGTCCCCTGCGGCTCCCAGCGCCCGGCGGCGAGGGCCGGCGCGAGCCCGAAGGCGACCCCCGTGGCGAGCGCCGCGAGCAGCGTGATCAGCACCGCCCCGCCGTCCAGCGACAGGTCGGCGTACGATGGCAGCACAGGCAAAGCCAGCTCCCGCAGCACCCGGAGCCCCAGCACCGCCAGGACGAGCCCGACCGCGGCGCCGACCAGGGCGAGCAGCGTGCTCTCGGTGAGGAGCTGCCGGACCAGCCGGCCGCGCTTCGCGCCCAGCGCCACGCGGACCGCGAATTCCTTCCGGCGCGAGATCGTGCGCGACAGCAGCGCGCCCGCCAGGTTGGCGCAGGTGATCAGGAGCACCAGGGCGGCGCTCGCCATCAGCACCAGCAGGGGGGTGCGCGTGTCGCCGACCATCGCCTCCCGCAGCGGGACCGCGAGGAAGCTCCGCCCGGCGTCCGTCTCCGGGTGCTCGCGCGCCAGCTCGGCGCCGAGCCGGTCGACCTCCTGCTGCGCGGCCTCCAGGCCGACCCCGGGAGCCAGCCGCCCCACCACGCCCAGCCAGTGCTGGCCGCGCGCCGCCGCGGGGTCGCTCAGCACCGCCGGGAGGTCCAGCGCGAACCACACGTCCGCCTCGCCCATGGGCCCGACGAAGCCCTGGGGGAGCACGCCCACGACCTCGAACGGCTGCCCGTCGATGCTGAGCGTGCGGCCGACCGCGCCCGGGTCGCCGCCCAGCTCGCGGCGCCACGCCTCGTGGCTCAGCATCACCGTCGGGGTGGGCTCGTCCGCCTCGGTCAGCGTCCGTCCGAGCGCGGCGCGCACCCCGAGCGTGCGGAAGAAGCCGCCCCCCACCAGCGCGCCCGACACGACCCGCGGCCCCGACCGGTCCTGCCAGGTGACGTCCGAGGTGCTGAAGTTGAAGACGGCCACGCCCGTGAACGAGCGCAGGCGCTCCGCGAAGTCCCGCGCCACCCCCGGGCTCACCGACTGCCGCTCCCCCGTCGAGCTGTCCCAGCGCGCGAACACCCGCACCAGCCGGTCCGCGTCGGCGTAGGGGAGCGAGTCCAGCAGCACCGACTTCACCACCCCGAACACGGCCGCGTTGGCGCCGATCCCCAGCGCCAGCGTGACCACCGCGAGCAGCGAGAAGAGCGGCGCCCGCAGCGCGGAGCGCACCCCGTAGCGGAGGTCCTGCCCCAGGTCCTGCAGCCAGTCGCGGCGCCCCTCCGCGCGGCGGTCCTCGGCGAGGAGCTGCGCGCACTCCCCGCGCACGCCCTCCACGTCGCCGAAGCGCTCCAGCGCCGCGGCGCGCGCGGCGTCCGGGTCCATCCCGCGCGCCACGTACTCGCGGACGCGCTCCTCCAGGTGGAAGGCCAGCTCGTCGTCCACCTCCGCCTGCGGCGCCTTCTCGAAGAGGCTGGAGCGGCGCCCGCCCGGGGTCCGGTCGCGCATGGTCACCTCGCCCAGGCCGGGGCCTGCGTGGAGGCGACCGCCTGGCTCACCGCCGCGGCCAGCCGCTGCCACCCCGTGGACTGCTCCGCGAGCTGGCGGCGCCCCTCGGGGGTCAGCTGGTAGTACTTGGCCCGCCGGTTGTTCTCGCTGGTCCCCCACTCCCCCCGGATCCACCCCTTGCGCGCCATGCGGTAGAGCGCGGGGTAGAGCGACCCCTCCTCCACGCGGAGCACGTCGCCCGTGG
Source organism: Longimicrobiaceae bacterium (assembly GCA_036259415.1). Taxonomy (GTDB): domain Bacteria; phylum Gemmatimonadota; class Gemmatimonadetes; order Longimicrobiales; family Longimicrobiaceae; genus JAFAYN01. Next base: position 616 of record DATABU010000022.1, on the reverse strand, counting down.
CGCTCTCGATCCAGCTGGCGATGCCGTAGCCGTGCATCGGCCCCCAGGAGAGCGTCTTCAGCACCAGCAGCTCCAGCGTCCCCTGCAGCAGCCCGGAATCCTTCGCGAACACGAGACGCCTCCTGGTGGGGGTGGTCCGCCCGCCCGCGCGGGCGGCCTACCTATGCCGATCTAAGGGAGAGGATACCGGTGTTCCCCTAGACGCGCAAGGGAGACGGACGGTTGAAGCGGCGGGAGCCGCCGGTTACTTTACGTCAGCAACGGCACAACGCCCGTCGCGCAGCCCACCGCGGACCCAGCGCTCCCGGGAATGGAGAACGTAGAGAGCGTCTATCCCCTCGCGCCCATGCAGCTGGAGATCCTGCTCCGGACGCTGCGCGCCCCCGGGCTGGACGAGTACGCCGAGCAGATCCGCTGGACCATGGAGGGCGAGCTGGACGCCGCCGCGTTCGGGCGCGCCTGGCGGGCGCTGGCCGCCCGGCACCCGGCGCTGCGCACCGTCTTCTTCTGGGAGGGGCTGGAGGCCCCAGTGCAGGTGGTGCACCGGGAAGTGGAGGTGCGCCTCCCGCTCCCCCGGCGGGACGCCGCGCCAGTCGTGGCGCTCGACGCGCACCTC
>DATABU010000021.1:0-1739 GCA_036259415.1 Longimicrobiaceae bacterium | reverse complement strand
TGCAGACCGGGTCCGTCAGCTCGCGGTGCACTGCGCCCGCCCGGGGGTGCGGTTCCGGCAGGCCATGCTCTCCGACATCCCCCGCGCGTTGCCGCCGCAGGTGCTCTCCTGCGCCGCCCGGAGCGCCTCCGCCTCGGTCGCGCCGGCGCCCTTCCGGCACACCGTCTCGCCGTCGAACTCCAGGCACACCTCGCAGCTCACCTTCGCCCGGGACATGCTTCCCCAGGCCAGGAAGCCGACGAACAGGAGCGCGCCCAGCGTCACGATCCACCTTCCTGCCTTCATGCCGTCCTCCGCCTGCGGGCAGATGAGGAGCCGCCCGCCGGGCCGGCCCGCGGAACGCCGCGGGGACGCTACGCCGCCGGAAGCCGGTCGCGCAAGGGGCCGGGCTGCTTGCGGGGTCGAGGCGTGGAAGGGGGAGGCGACGGGAAACGGGGCGGCGGGACGTTGGTGCCGTAAGATAATGCGGGAGGCGCGCGCGCGCACGCCCCCTGAGGGTCGCGGAACGGTGCTACTTCTCCAGGGCGAGCCGCAGCGCGCCCTCCAGGTCCGGGTACCGGAAGACGAATCCCGCCTCCTGCAGCTTCTTCGGGACGGCGCGCAGGCTGACAAGCAGCGTCTCGTCGGCCATCTCCCCCAGGACGAGCTTGAGCGCGAAGCCGGGGGCGGTGAAGAAGGTGGGGCGCCCCAGCACCCGGCCCAGCACCCGCGTGAACTCCTCGTTGGTCACCGGCACCGGCGAGGTCAGGTTGACGGGGCCGGCGAGACCCTCCGCGCCGATGGCGAAGCGGATCGCCGCCACCACGTCGGCCAGCGCCACCCAGCTCATCCACTGGCGGCCGCTCCCCAGCTTCCCGCCCACCCCCAGCTTGAAGGGGAGGCTCATCTTCTCCAGCGCGCCCCCCTCGCCGCCCAGCACCACCCCCATGCGGGGGTGCACCACGCGGATCCCGGCGGCGCGCGCCGGGTCGGCCGCGGCCTCCCAGGCCCCGGTCACCTCCGCCAGGAACCCGCTCCCGTGCGAGGACGACTCGTCCAGCAGCTCGTCGCCCCGGTTGCCGTAGTAGTTGACCCCCGAGGCGCTCACCAGCACCCGCGGCTTCGCGGCGAGCCCCGCGAGCGTCCGCGCGATCAGCCCGGTGCCCTGCACGCGGCTGTCCAGGATGCGCCGCTTCCGCTCCCCGGTCCAGGGCGGCTGGCCGACGTTCTCCCCGGCCAGGTGGACCACGGCGTCCACCCCCTCCAGCGCCGCCGCGTCGACCTCCCCCGCGGAGGGGCGCCAGTACACCTCGTCCGAGCCGGGAGCGGGGCGCGAGCGGACCAGCCGCAGCACCCGGTGCCCGTCCGCGCGGAGGGCGCTCACCAGCGCCGTGCCGATCAGTCCCGTGGAGCCGGTGACGGCCACGCGGGAATCACGACTGTCAGGGTCTCCGGCACGAAGGTAGGTCTCGCGGCTATCCATGAGTATCGGACGAGTCGGTTTCGGATACCGCTTAAGCGGCCTTCCATGCGTCACCACAACCGCAGTTCTCTATTACACGAATTGAGCCACCGTGCGAACGACTCTTGATGCCGCGAAAACTGACGCACATCTTGGATCCAAAGAGTATGAAATGACCCATTGTCGCCGGGTGCGATGATTGAGTTCCAGTTCAACCTGAGGAATTCTCTGCTGTCATCGTCCGAGCCGATCTCCATTTGCCGGAGGTGAGTACATCGCGAGTGTTCCCGTTCCCTGT
>DATABU010000020.1:0-4121 GCA_036259415.1 Longimicrobiaceae bacterium | reverse complement strand
CCTTGCGGGGAGGGGGTTCCGCCCGTGACCGCGCCGCCGCGATCCCCGCCCGCACGATGCGGAGCCGCGCGCGGCGGTGCTGCGCGCGCTCTCGCTCCAGGGGGACGTGCTGCGCGTCGCCGGCGGCCGGGCGTACGAGCTGGGGGCGGGGCGGGTGTGGATCGTGGGGGCGGGAAAGGCCGCGGCGGGGATGGCGCGGGGGGCGCTGGAGGTGCTCGGCGGCCAGGTGGCGGGGGGCACGGTCGCCGTGCCGGCGGGGGGGACGGTCCCGGAGCTCGGCCCGCTCGACGTCTGGGCGGCGGGGCACCCGGTGCCCGACACGCACGGGCTCGCCGGGGCCGCGGCGGCGCTGGAGACGGCGCGCGCGGCGGGGGCGGACGACCTGGTGCTCTGCCTGCTGTCGGGAGGGGCGTCGGCGCTCTGGGCGGCGCCCCCCGCGGGGGTCCCCCTCTCCGACCTGGCGGAGGCCACGCGGGCGCTGCTCCGCGCGGGGGCGCCCATCGCCGAGACCAACGCCGTCCGCAGGCACCTGTCCCGCATCGCGGGGGGGTGGCTGGCGCGCGCCGCGGCCCCCGCCCGCCTGCTCACGCTGGCGGTGTCCGACGTGGTGGGCTCCGCGCCGGACGTCATCGGCTCCGGGCCCACGGTCCCCGACCCGACCACCTTCCGCGACGCCCTGGAGGTGCTCCGCCGGCACGCGGTGGAGGTGCCCCCGGCGGTGCGGGCCCACCTCCAGCGCGGCGACGCGGGGGAGGCGCCCGAGACCCCCGGGCCCGGCGACCCGGCGTTCGCCCGCGCCGCCTACCACGTGGTCGCGGACGTGCGGGACGCGCTGGCCGCCGCCGCCGCGGCCGCCGGGGAGCTGGGCTACCGCACCACGATCGTCGGGGACGACCTGGAGGGCGAGGCACGCGAGGTGGCCGGCGAGGTGGCGGCGCTCGCCCGGGGCGCCCACGGCGAGGGCGAGACCGCGCGGGCCCCAGCGGCGTTCCTCCTGGGCGGCGAAACCACGGTCACGGTGCGGGGGCGCGGCCGCGGGGGGCGCAACCAGGAGCTGGCGCTCGCCGCGGCGCTGGAGGTCGAGGGGGAGCCGGGGGTGGTGGTCGCCTCGGTCGGGACGGACGGTCGGGACGGGCCCACCGACGCGGCGGGGGGGATGGTGGACGGGGGCACCGTGGCCCGGGGACGGGCGGCGGGGCTGGAGGCACGCGACGCGCTGGAGCGGAACGACGCGCACACCTTCCTCCGTGCCTCCGGGGACCTGGTGGTCACCGGCCCCACCGGGACCAACGTCGCCGACCTGGTGCTGGTGCTGGTCGGGTAGCGGCTAGGGGAGCCCGTCCACCAGCAGCTCCACCACCGCGTCCGGGTTGTCTGTGTTGATCCAGTGGCCGCCCTCCAGCCGGTGCAGGAGGACGCGGCCGTTCGCCCGTCCCGCCGCCTCCACCCGCGCCTCGGCCGCGTCGTCCAGGCTGTCCGACTCCGTCGCCTTGACCACGTGGATCTCCACGCCCGGGGGCGGGCCCTCCACCACCCCCCACAGGTCGGTGCGGAAGAAGTCGCGCAGCATCTCCTCCACCCCGTCGATGTCCAGCCGCCAGCGGTACACGCCGTCGCGCGGCTCCAGGTTCATGGCGAACCACTGCGCGAGCCCCGTCGGGTAGCCGGCGCGCTCCAGCCCCTCCACTGCCTCCGCGCGCGAGGCGAACTCGTCCGGGAGGGCGCGCACCGTCTCGATCATACGCCACGCGGTGCCGGACGGCTCGCGGACCTCCAGCGTGGAGTCCATCACCCACACCTGGCGCAGCTCGCCGCCGTGGTGGCCGGCGTACATCAGCGCCACCTTGCCGCCGAAGGAGTGCCCCACCACCGCGGCGGCGTGGAAGTCCAGGTGCTCCACCAGCGCGTCCACGTCCCCCGCGGCGGCGGCCAGCGTGTGCGGGCCCGGGAAGCCGCGCGAGCCGCCGTGCAGCCGCAGGTCTACCAGCAGCGCGCCCCACTCCGGGCGGGCATCCACGACGCGGCGGGCCACGGTGCCCCAGTTGCGGCCGCTCCCGTAGATGCCGTGCAGCACGAGCAGCCAGCGCTCGGGCGTGCGCCCCGCGGCGGCGACGCGCGTGTGGGACAGGACGGGGCGGTCGGACGGCGTCTCGGCGCTGCTCATGCTCCTCGTCGGCGAAGGGTTCGCGGGGACCCGATTCTAACCACGGCGCGCGCGGCGGGCTACTCCGGCCCTCCCGCCGTCCACCCGTCCGGCGAGGGCGACCCGTCCGGCCCCACGACCTGCACCTGCCGGCGCGGGTAGACGGGGAGGATGCGCCCGCGGTGCTCGGGCCGGTTCAGCTCCTCCAGCACCCGCAGGCTCAGCTCGCTCTTCCAGCGCCGCTTCTCCCGGGCGCCCACCAGGTAGCGGATGGTGAGGATCGCCCCCGACTCGCCCATGGAGACGAACACCTGCGGCTCCTCCTGGACGCTCATCTCCAGGCGCGCGCGCATCAGGATGGCGCGGTACAGCTCCGCCGGCTGGCGCATGTAGTCGCCCAGCGTCTCCTGCGCCACGCGGCGCAGCGTCTCCAGCGCGTGGCGCAGGTCCGACTCGTTCGCCACCGGCACCTCCATCTCGTCCCAGACGAAGGGGAAGTCGCGGGTGTAGTTGACCACCGTGCCCGTGAGCACCTCGTTGTTGGGGAAGGTGATGAGCCGGCCGGTGGGCTGCTCCGCCCGCACCGTCCCCGGCGGCCGGTCGGGCCCGCCGTACTCCCAGACGGTGGTGGTCAGCAGGTCGATGCGGGCCACGTCCCCGAACACGTCGCCCACGGCGATGCGGTCGCCCACCCGGTAGTAGCCGCGCAGCGAGTTGAGGAGCCAGCCCGTGAAGCTCTCGATGGGCGTCTGCAGCGCCCACGACAGCGCCAGGCCGATGAGCCCCAGCGACCCCAGGAGCGCGCGGATGTCGCCCGCCAGCACGCTGAACGCCACCCCCACCGCCACCAGCCAGACCCCGATCCCGATGAGCGCGGTGAAGGCGTCCGCGCGCTCCCAGCGGCCCAGCGTCCGGCGCAGCAGGGGGCGGAGGAGGCGCACCAGCAGCCACGCGACCAGGAAGATCCCCAGCGCGATCGCCAGCTTGGGGAGGAAGGAGAACGCGGAGTACCACAGCCCGCGGAGCGTGCGCGTGGCGTCGCGGGCGGCCTCGCGCGTGAGCGAGTCCGGCTCCGCCTCCGGGGCCGCGTCCACGGCGGGGCGCTGCAGCTCCTCCAGGGGGACCTGCTGGATGATGGAGACGGTGTCCGGGAGCCCGGCCGCCGTGTCGCCCGGCTGCTGCGCGCCCGAGGCGCCGCCGGGCTCCAGGAAGAGCAGGAAGAGGCCGGTGAGCGCCACCGCCAGGAACGACGCCTGGCGGAAGGCGCGCAGGTGACCGCGGGCCCGCTGCACCGCGGTGAGGGCGGTGCGCGCGCGGAACGAGCGGCGCACGGCGGCGCCTCCGCGGCGCCTCGCCTCGCGTCGGAGCCGCGCCCGCCCCGCCCGGTTCCCCGGAAGCCTCGCTCTCGCCATCGGCTCGCCCTTCCCTCCCGCCCCCGCCCGCGGGCAGGGGGCTTGCGTCGGTCCGGCGCCCCCGGAGCCCGGAGACGCGCGCGATGGTGCCCATCCCCTGCCCCGGCTGCGGCCGGGGCTACCCCGACTACGGACGCTTCGCCCGGGGGCGGACGCTGGTCTGCGCCTGCGGGGCCCGCGTGGGCCGCCGCGCAGGCGCGCAGTGGCGTGCGGAGGCCGGGCCGCGCTTCCTCGCAGACTCCATGCTAGCCGGGCTGGCGCGCTGGCTGCGGGTGGAGCGCTGGACGGCGGGTGAGCCGGGCCGCCGTCCACCCCCGCGGACCGGGCGTCCTCCCGGGAGTACGGCCGCGCCGGCGAGGCCCCGGGTGGGGAGGGCGCAGGCCCTTTCGTCGCAACGCGGTACCGGGAAGCGGCGCGCCGGGAACGGCACTTGCCGCCTCCGGTGCGGACGCAGCCCACCGCCCACCCCGCGAGCCGGAGACCCATGACGCCCCTGCGCTCCTTCCTGGCCCTCGCCCTCCTCGCCGCGCCCCTCTGCGCCCTTCCGCTCCGGGCGCAGGGGACGG
>DATABU010000019.1:0-2032 GCA_036259415.1 Longimicrobiaceae bacterium | reverse complement strand
CGTGCGTCCCCGCTGACGCACGCCGCGGGCTTTCGTTCGGGCGGCGGAGGGGGAGGGGCCGAGGGAACCCATCACCGGATGAACCGGGAGACGAGCCGATGAAGCGCCATCTCAACAAGCGGGTCCAGAACGCCGAGCTCTACGTGGACTGCGACGCGCGCCCCGGCTGGGTCTCGGCGCACGACCGGCTCCCCGGGGTCGGCGAGGAGGTCTACTGCGCGGTGGGAGTCGGGGAGGTCAGCGCGGTGCTGGGGAAGACCGGCGACGGCAGCCGGCTGCTGGAGATCCGCCTTCCGACCGCCGGGGCGAAGCCCTACTTCGCGGCGGCCTCCAACGTCCTGGTCGTCGCCGTGCCGGGAGTCGCGCCGGAGGCGCCGTACCGGCCGGCGCTCGACGGCTCCGACGCGGGCGCCGGCGCGGCCGCCGTCTGGCTGACGTAGCCCCGCCGCGGGACCTCCCGCGCTCCGGACGGGCTCGCCGGACGGGGCGGGCGCCGCGCACCCCGCGGCGTCCGCCCCGGCATGCATCTTCCGGCGGCGGGAGCTCGCGATCGCGACCTTCGCCACCGGAACGGGAGCCGCCATGAACCCCCGCAACGCCGAGAAGCAGGTCCTGGAGAGCGCCGAGCGCCCCGCGTCCGCCGCGGCGCCCGCCCCTCCGGAAGACCTCACCCCCTTCGAGGCCGTCAACTTCGAGTTCGACCGGGCGGCGCGTCTGCTCGACCTCCCCGACTACGTCCAGGTGGCGCTCAAGACCCCGTACCGCGAGGTCATGGTGGAGCTCCCCCTGCGCTGCGCGGACGGCGAGTTCCGCACCTTCCACGGCTACCGGGTGCAGCACAACAACGCCCGCGGCCCCATGAAGGGCGGACTCCGCTACCACCCGGAGGTGGACCTGGACGAGGTGCGCGCCCTGGCCTCTCTCATGACCTGGAAGACGGCGGTGGTGGACATCCCCTACGGGGGCGCCAAGGGCGGCATCGACTGCGACCCGCGCACGCTGAAGCGGGACGAGGTGGAGCAGATCACCCGCACCTTCACCGAGCGCATCCACGGCTTCATCGGCCCCAACCAGGACATCCCCGCCCCCGACGTCAACACCGACCCGCAGGTGATGGCGTGGATCGTGGACGAGTACTCCAAGTTCCACGGCTTCACCCCCGCCGTGGTCACCGGGAAGCCGCTGCAGCTCGGGGGCTCGGAGGGGCGCCTCTCCGCCACCGGGCGGGGGGTCGCCATCATGGCGCAGCGCGCCGCCGCCGACCTGGGGCTGGAGCTGCGCGGGGCCACGGTGGCGGTGCAGGGATTCGGCAACGTGGGCTCGTGGAGCGCGCGCTTCCTCCACGAGATGGGGGCGAAGGTGGTGGCGGTGAGCGACGTGGAGGGGGGGGTCTTCGCGGGCGACGGGATCGACCCGGGCCGCGCCGGCGAGGTGGTGGCCGCGGAGGGCTCGGTGACGGCGCTGGAGGGCGTGGAGCGGATCTCCAACGAGGAGCTGCTCACCCTGGACGTGGACGTGCTGGTCCCGGCGGCGCTGGGCGGGGTGATCCACGGCGGCAACGCCGGCAGCGTGCGGGCGCGCATGGTGGTGGAGGGCGCCAACGCCCCGGTCACGCCCGCCGCGGACGACGTCCTAACGGCGGCGGGGGTGACCGTGCTCCCCGACATCCTCGCCAACGCGGGCGGGGTGACGGTCTCCTACTTCGAGTGGGTGCAGAACCTCCAGCAGTTCCGCTGGACGGCGGCGCGGGTGGACGAGGAGCTGACCCGCATCCTGGGGGCGGCGTACGACGCGGTGCGGGCGCTCTCCGCGGAGTCCGGGGTGCCGCTGCGGCAGGCGGCGTTCATGCTCGCCATCCGGCGCGTCTCCGACGCGATGCGGCTGCGGGGGATCTAGCAGGGTGCTGAAAATCGGGTCCGAGCAGATGCCCGCTTTCCCGACGAACGAGTTTGCAGCTCTCCGGGAGCCGCGAAGCCCCCCGGGAGGGCGGAGTGGACGCCTGCTGCGGGCCGTTGCGCCCGCCGGTCCGCGC
>DATABU010000018.1:0-5116 GCA_036259415.1 Longimicrobiaceae bacterium | reverse complement strand
ACTCGACCCGCTCCAGCACAGCTCCTCCCGGACTCTGCCCGGGTGCGGGTCGATGCGCCCGGCCTCATGATGGGGCGCGCACTGGTCGGGACCGTGATCCAAGCGGGGCCCGGACTGATCGTCGTCCAGGAGCAGGGCAAGAACGGGACGGTCCTTGAGATTCCGACGAGCATCATCTCCACCCTCGAGGTGAGCCGCGGACGCTTGGAGTCGCGGAGCGCCGCGTGGCGGGGGGTCTGGCGGGGTGGGTTCGCCGGCACCGTAATGGGCGGGGGCGTCGGGTTCCTGCTGGGGATGCGTATTGAAGACGAGAACACCTCCGTCATGGGAGTAACCTACCGAGGCATGGCCATCGGAGCGCTTGCCGGGATTCTCACGGGGACCGTCGCCGGTTCCCGGTCCCGGGAGCAATGGGAGCGGGTGCAGATTTCCCCGGCGCGCACCCGCGACGGAGTGGCCTCCATCTCGTTCTCATTTGGCCTCTGACGGATACCGCTGAACGGCGAGCCGTCCAGCGGCCGGACTCGTCCTACAGCTCCAGCCGCACCCCCCCGTTCAGCGTCCTCCCCTCCAGCGGCGCCCAGGCGTCGGTCGTCCACCTCCCCTCGGCGCTCCGCGCCGGGAGGAGGAGCGGGTCCCACCGCGTCTGCCGGGCGTCGCCCAGGTTCTCGGCGTTGAGGAAGACGCGTGCCCGCCCGACGCGCCGCTCCACCAGCATCCCCACCACCACGTACCGCCGGCTCTCCGCCCGGTAGGGGTTGTCCTCCAGCGCCTGCCGCCCGGTGTAGTACACCTCGACCCCCACCCGTCCGTTCCCCTCGTCCTCCCACATCCCCACCACCCCGGCCGCGTGCCGGGGGACGAGCGCCGCGTCGCGCCGGCCGCCCCGCTCCGGGTCGGGCTCGGTCGAGTGGATCCAGGCGTGCGTGGCCGTGGCGTGCAGCGGCCCGCGGTGCCAGCGCGCCAGCAGCTCGGTGCCCCAGGTGCGCGTCGCACCCGGGACGTTCTCCAGCCGGAGGACGCTCCCGCCGTCGAGGCCGCGGAGCTGGACGGCGGCGTCCACCACGGAGCCGAAGAGGGTGGCGTTCAGCTCCCACTCCCCGGCGGTCCGCCCCAGGTCGAGCGAGGCGGTGCGGGCGCGCTCCGCGCGGAGGTCCTCCAGCGGCTGGAGGCGCGCCAGGCCGACGGCCTCCGTCTCCTCGGTGAAGGGCGTCGGCGCAAAGAAGCCGGTGCCGGCGGAGGCGCGCAGGCTCCACCCCTCCACGGGGCGTAAGAGGGCGGATACGCGCGGGCTGAAAAAGGTGCCATACTCGCTGTGCGCGTCCAGGCGCGCGCTGGCCGTGAGCGCCAGCCACTCCGCCGGGCGGAAGTCGTCCTGCGCGAAGAGGGCGGGGACGGTGAAGGCGTAGTCGAAGCCCGCTACGTCGCGGGCGTCGTAGCTCTCGCGCTGGAGCGCGGCGCCCACCACCCAGGTGTGCGCGCCCGAGGCGCCGCCCAGCGCGGCCTCGGCGAACCAGGTGGCGTGCAGGTCGCGCTCGCGCACCCCGCCGAAGCGGTGCGCGTGGCGCTGCACCATCCCCGAGCCGCGCACGGTGAGCAGGCGGTCGCCGGCCAGCAGGAAGCGGCCGACCGTGCCGCCGTCCAGCCGCGCGGTCTCCAGCGCCTCGGCGAAGGCGGCGCCGCCGGGGACGCGGCCGCCCCCGTCGCGCTCCTCGGCGGTGGCGCCCACGGTGAAGAGCGCGGACCGGCCCTCGCCGCCGTTCCAGAAGAGGCGCGGGCGGAGCACGGCGCGGCGGTAGGCGGGGAGGTCGGCCCAGCCGTCGTCGTCCACGTCGGCGCGGCCCTGCCGGTGGCCGCTCCCCAGGAAGGTGTATCCCCAGCGCTCACCGAGCGGGCCGGACGACCAGAGCACGGCGTCCGCGCCGCCGAGGGTGCTGGCGTTCAGCAGCAGCTCGCGGTCGGGCTCGTCGGCCGGGCGGCGGGAGACCAGGTTGACCACGCCGCCGAGCGCGGAGGCTCCGTACAGCGCGGAGGCGGCGCCCTTGACCACCTCCACCTGCCCCAGGTCCATGGGCGGGATCTGCAGCAGCCCCAGGGCGCCGCTCTGGCCGCCGTAGAGGGGGAGCCCGTCGGAGAGGATCTGCGTGTAGCGGCCGCGGAGCCCCTGCACCCGCACCCCCGCGCCGCCCAGCGACGGCGAGGTGGTCTGCACCCGCAGGCCGCTGGTCTCGTTGAGCATCATGGCGATGTCGCCGGGCGTCATCAGCATCTTCTCCTCCACCTCCTCGCGCCCGAGCACCTCAACCCGCACCGGCACGTCCTCGATGCGCTGCTCGCTGCGCGTGGCGGTGACGACGATCCCCTCCAGCTCCTCCGCGTGCCCGTGCTCGCCGTCCCCGTGGGGGAGCGGCTCCAGGGCGACGTTCAGCTGTGTGTCCCCGGGCGCGGGGAGGCTGCGCCGCAGCGGCCGGTGCCCCTCGTGTTCGACGCGCAGGGGGTAGGTCCCGCGCGGGACGCGGAAGACGGCCGTCCCGGCGGAGCCGGTCACGGCGGTGGAGCCGCCCAGGCGGACCGTCGCCCCGGGGAGCGGCGCACCCGCCGAGCGGACGGAGATGGTCACCTGCACGGGCGCGGTGTCCTGCTGCGCGTCCGCGGCGCGGCCGGAGAGGAGGAGCATCAGCCCCGCGGCGAGCAGGACGAACGGGCGCCGGCCGCCGCCCGGCAGGCGGAGAGCGAGGAGCATCGGTTCGGAACCGGGGTTCGGGGGCGCCTCAGGAGGCGCAGCGGGGGCAGTCGCCCACGCCGGGGGCGACCTCGGCCAGCAGGGTGTCGGCGAGGGCGAGCAGCTCGTCCACCCGCTCGTCGGCCAGGCGGTAGAAGGCGCGCCGGCCCCGCGGCTCGCGCGCGACCAGCCCGCACCCCAGCAGGCACGCCAGGTGGTTGGAGACGTTGGACTGGCCCAGGCCGGTGGCCTCCACCACCTCGCCCACGCTCCGCGGCCCGGCGCGCAGCGACTCCAGGATGGCGAGCCGGGACGGGTCGGCGAGGCCCCGGAAGAGCTTCGCGCGGGTGGCGACGGGCGCGGCGGGGACGGAAAGGAGCATGGCGCTTGCAGCCGGGGTGGACAGATCAGCGTCGGATGATACGTTTCCCCCGGGGTCGGGTCAAGCCGCCCGCCCCGGAGCACCCGTACCCGACGGCAGCATGCGACCATGAAACAGCAGCTCGGCGGCTCCCCCGCCCCGCCGGCCCCGGCTCCGCCCCCGTCCACCGCCTGCACCCTGGAGGTGGGAGGGATGGACTGCGCGAGCTGCGCGGCGCACGTGGACCGTGCGCTGCGCGCCCTGGAGGGCGTGCAGGACGTGCGCGTGGACGTGGTGGGCGGGCGGGTCACGGTGGAGTACGCCGAGGGCAAGCTCGCGCGCGGCGACCTGGCGGGCGCCATCCGCCGGGTGGGCTACGCCGTGGAGGACGAGGCCGCCGGGCGCGAGGTGTTCGAGGTGGAGGGGATGGACTGCGCCGACGAGGCGCGCCTGATCGAGGGGAAGCTGGGGAAGCTCCCCGGCGTGGCGCGGCTCGGCTTCGACCTGGTGGGCCGGCGGCTCACGGTGGAGGGCGAGGTCGCCGCGGCGGAGGTGGAGCGCGCCGTCGCGGAACTGGGGATGCGGGCCCGGCGGGTGGGAGCGGAACGCGTGGAGGCCGGCTGGTGGGAGCGCCGCGGACGCCTGGCGCTCGCCACGGTCTCGGGGGTTCTCTGGGCGCTCTCCCTGGCAGCCGGGCAGCTGCTGGACGGGGAGTGGGTAACGGCGGCGCTTGCCGTCGGCGCCATCGTCTCGGGGGGGTGGTACATCGTCCCGCGGGGGATGCGGGCGGCGGCGGCCGGCGCGCTGGACATGAACTTCCTGATGTCCATCGCCGCCGCCGGCGCGCTGGTGATCGGGGAGTACGGGGAGGCCGCCTCGGCCATGTTCCTGTTCTCGGTGGCGCAGCTGCTGGAGAGCTTCTCCATGGACCGGGCGCGGAACGCCATCCGCGCGCTGATGGAGCTGGCCCCGGCCGAGGCGACGGTGCTCCGCGGCGGCCGCGAGCTGCGCGTCCCCGCGGACCGGGTGAAGCCCGGCGAGACGGTGGTGGTGCGCCCGGGAGAGAAGGTCCCCGTGGACGGCGAGGTGCTCGCCGGCCGCTCGGGGGTGAACCAGGCCCCCATCACCGGCGAGTCCATGCCGGTGGACAAGGAGCCGGGCGCCGAGGTCTTCGCCGGCTCGCTGAACGGCGAGGGCGCGCTGGAGGTGCGCTCCACCCGGTCGGCCGAGGACACCACGCTGGCCCGCATCATCCACGCGGTGGAGGAGGCGCAGGCCACCCGCGCGCCCGCGCAGGCGTTCGTGGACCGCTTCGCCCGGGTCTACACCCCCGGCGTGGTGGCCGCCGCGCTGCTCGTCTTCCTGGTGCCGCCGCTCGCGGGGGCGGGCGCCTGGGGCGAGTGGTTCTACCGGGCGCTGGTGCTGCTGGTGGTGGCCTGCCCCTGCGCGCTGGTGATCTCCACCCCCGTGACCATCGTGTCGGCGCTGGCGGGGGCGGCGCGGCGCGGGATCCTGGTCAAGGGCGGCGTGCACCTGGAGACCGCCGGGCGCGCCCGGGTGGTGGCGCTCGACAAGACGGGGACGCTGACCGAGGGGCACCCCGCCGTGGTGGACGTCGCGGCGCTGGACGGGAGCACGCCGCGCGAGGTGCTGGCGCTCGCGGCCGCCGCGGAGGCCCGCAGCGAGCACCCGATCGCGCGGGCGATCGTGCGGGCCGCCGGCCGCGAGGGGATCGAAGCCGCGGCGGCCGCGGAGACGACCGCGCTGGTCGGCAGGGGGCTCCGCGCCCGGGTGGCCGGCCGGACCGTGTACCTCGGGAGCGAGCGGCTGTTCGCGGAGCTGGGGGCGCTGGACGAGCCCGCGCGGCGGCGGCCTCCGGGCGCACCCGGTCCGCCACGGCGACGGCGCCCAGCACCCGCGGGGATTCGCCGTCCGCCGCGCTCCCCACCAGCACCGCCGTCCGGCCGGCGGCCTCGTACCCCGCCACCAGCCGCCGCGCGGGCTCGTCCAGCGCCCCCAGCTCCGCGAAGAGC
>DATABU010000017.1:0-4063 GCA_036259415.1 Longimicrobiaceae bacterium | reverse complement strand
GCTCCTGCTCAGCGACGGCCTCCAGAACCGGCCCGGGACCACCCTGCTCCCCGCCGACGCGGGCTACGACCCCTGCCCCGCCGTCGCGGGCTTCAACCCCTGCCCCGCGGGGACGGTGTCCAACGTGCCGGTGAGCACCGTGGCCTTCGGGCAGGGGACGGGCGACGTGGACGAGGGGCTGCTGAACGAGATCCGGGGGCGCTACCTGGGCGACTTCGGCACCAGCTACGACCTGGCCTCCAACGTGGAGGACCTCAAGGAGACGTTCATCAACGGCCTGGAAGACCTCTACACCACCAACCTGATCTACTCCGGGGTCAACCCGGTCAGCTTCGTGGTGGAGCCCGGGGTGGACAGGCTGGTCGCCATCGCCTCGTGGACGGACGCGGCGCAGGCGGAGAACATCGCGCTCCAGCGCGACGACGGCGGCTTCGAAACAGTCGACTGCAGCGTCCCGGCCGCCTCGAACACCACCGTGGGCTTCGCCGTCTGCGCCATCGACAACCCGGAACCTGGCGAGTGGAAGGTAGTAGCGGCGGCGACGGGCGGGGCCTTTGACGACCCCATGAGCCGCCTCTTCGTGGTGGTGGACCTCCAGCTGCGGGCGCGCTTCGGGGTGGAGCCTGCCGCGCCGGGGACGGGAGAGCCCCTGCTGCTCACCGCGGAGCTGCGCGACGCGGGCCGGCCGGTGCTCCACTCCGCGGCCGGCCCGGTGCGCGTCACCGTCCGCGTGGAGACGCCGGAGGAGGGGCTCGGCACCTTCGCCTCCACCCACGACCCGCAGAGCTGCCGCACCGTCCGGCCCCAGCTCCCCAAGCTGGACCCGGTGGTCTCCCTCACGGCGGCGGACCCCGCCGGGGGCCAGCGCGCGCAGACCCCGTTCATGGCCGCCTCGGCGGCGGCCGCGGCGGCCGCGGGCGACCCCGATCCCCCGCTCTACGCGCTGGTGTCGCGGCTCCTGGAGGCGTGCGGGCGAGAAGGGCTGGCGCGCGGCCAGGACCCCGGGCTGGAGCTCCGCGACGACGGCACGGGCGGCGACGCCGTGGCGGGCGACGGTGTCTACTCGCTGCGCTACGACGGCGCGGACGTGGCGGGCTCCTACGTCTTCCGCTTCGACGTGGACGGGACCACGCCGGACGGGGAGCGCTTCACCCGCACCCGGCGCACGGGGCGGTACGTCCGCGTCCAGCCCACCGCCGCGGCGTCGGAGACGGGCTCGCGCCTCGTGCAGCAGGGCGGCGGCCTGGCCGTCCGCGAGTTCCACATCCTCCCCCGCGACCGCTTCGGCGGCTACCTGGGGCCGGGGATGGCGCACAAGGTGGACTTCGTGAAGACCGCCGGCCCCGGCAGCTTCGCGGGCCCCGTGATCGACTACGGCAACGGCTGGTACGCGCGCCGGGTCCAGTACGATCCGTCGCAGGGAGAGCCGGTGGTGACCCCCACCGTGTACGGCCGGCCGCTTGCGCCCGTGGGGCGCCCGGGCGGGCGCGGGCGCTTCGAGCTGGGGGTGTTCGGCGGCGCCACCTTCTTCCCGGACGAGCTGGGGATCGAGGACGGCCCGGCGGCCGGCGCGCGGCTGGGCTTCCGGCTGGGCGGCCCGCTGGTGCTGGAGGCGGAGGGCGCCTCGACCTCCACCGAGGACCTGGCCGCGAACGGCGGGCGGGTGGTGCAGCTTCTGGGCGCGGTGCGGCTGGACCTGGCGCCGGGAGCGGCGCTCACCCCCTTCCTCCGTGCGGGGGCCGGGCAGGTGCTCTTCCGCGGCTTCCCCCTGGAGGACGAGGCCGCGGCGTACCACGCGGGCGGCGGCCTCACCGCCTGGCTCGCGCCCTCGCTGGGGATCCGCGCCGAAGCGCGCGCGCTGCGCATCGAGGACGTGCTCGGCGCCGGCGCCACCGACAGCTACCAGGGCACCGCCGGGGTGGTGCTCCGCTTCTGACCGCCGGGGACGCATGCTGACGAACCAGTTCTACACGGTGCTGGCGGCGGCGCTCCGGGGGGCCGCCCGCCCGCCCGCCTTCTTCGTGGCGGTGGGCTCCGGGGAGCGCGGGTGGGACCTCTCCGGCCCGCCCCCCGGCACGCGCGAGGTCCGGTCGCTGGCGGCCGAGGTGGCGCGCCGGGCCGTGCCGCCGGAGCGCATCGAGTTCCTGGACGCCGGGGGGCGCCCCGGCGCCGGGCCCACGCCCCGGCTGCGCCTCTCGGTGGAGTTCCCGGCCGGAGAGGCCACGGGGACGCTGCGGGAGTGCGGCCTCTTCGCCGGCTCCGCGGAGGGGGACGGCCCGGGGACGCTGCTGTCGTACTTCGCCCACGCCCGCATCGACAAGGAGGCGGAGACGGCGCTCGCGCGCAGCTTCGTGCTGGACCTGCGGCCCGCCGCGCTCGCCGCGGGGAGCCGGGAGACGCGCTGGCTGGCGAACACCCGCAACGAGGAGGTGCACGACCTGGAGCGCCGCACCCCGCGCTGCCAGGTGGAGGAGATCCGCTTCGACCGCCGCTTCTACTTCCCGAGCGCGGAGGCGGCGCTGGAGACGGGTTACGACCGCTGCGCCTACTGCTTCGGCCGCGACCTGTCGGAGCGGTAGGGCGGAGCGGGGCGCGCCGCCGCTGGCACGGCGCTGGCCGTGCACCGGGGCGGACCCGTCCTCCCCCGACCCGGTGCACGGCCATGGCCTTCCTCCAGGAGCCCCCGCGGCTCGGCAACCAGTACGACGACGACCGCGCCCTGCGCTCGCTCCTCGCGCGCCTCCTCCCGGCCGGGGTGCTGCGCGAGGTGGAGCCCTCGCTACGGGAGATGGGGCGCATCTCCGCCGAGCTGTACCCCTCGCAGCTCGACGACCGCCTCGCCGAGCCGCGGCTGACGCAGTGGAGCGCCTGGGGGGAGCGCATCGACCACATCGAGCCGACGCCGCTCTGGCGCGAGGCGGAGCGCATCGCCGCGGAGCACGGGGTGGTCGCGGCCGCGTACGAGCGCGCCCACGGCCGCTGGTCGCGCCTCCACCAGCTCGCCCTCGCCTACCTCTTCACCCCCTCCACCGACATCTACTCCTGCCCGCTGGCGATGACCGACGGCGCCGCGCGCACCCTGCTGGCCTCGGGGAACGGAGAGCTGGTCCGGCGCGCCGTGCCGCACCTCACCTCGCGCGACCCGGCGGAGCTCTGGACCAGCGGACAGTGGATGACGGAGACCACGGGCGGCTCCGACGTGGGCCGCTCGGAGACCGTCGCCCGGCGGGACCCGGACGGGAGCTGGCGGCTGTACGGGCGGAAGTGGT
The DNA here is from genome assembly GCA_036259415.1 of Longimicrobiaceae bacterium. Taxonomy (GTDB): domain Bacteria; phylum Gemmatimonadota; class Gemmatimonadetes; order Longimicrobiales; family Longimicrobiaceae; genus JAFAYN01. Next base: position 794 of record DATABU010000017.1, on the reverse strand, counting down.
TCACCTCCGCCGCCGCGTCGCAGGTGGCGCTGACGCTCGCCCGGCCGGAGGGGAACGGGCCCGGCGGCAGGGGGCTGGCGCTCTTCTACGTGGAGACCCGCGACGCGGAGGGGCGGCTGCGGGGGATCCGGGTGGACCGGCTCAAGGACAAGATGGGGACGCGCAAGCTCCCCACCGCCGAGCTGACGCTGGACGGCACCCCGGCCCTCCCCGTGGCGGGGCTGGAGAACGGCGTGCGCGCCATCGCCCCCATGCTGGGCGTGACCCGCACCTGGAACGCCGTGAGCGCGGTCGCGCTGATGCGGCGCGGGATCGCCCTGGCGCGCGACTACGCGCTGCGGCGCGTGGCGTTCGGGGCGCCGCTGGCCGAGCGGCCGCTGCACGTGGACACGCTGGCCGGGCTCCAGGCGGAGTTCGAGGGGGCGCTGCACCTCACCTTCCGCACGGCCGAGCTGCTGGGCGCCTCCGAGGCGGGGGAGACCGGGGACGGCGAGGCGCGTCTGCTGCGCGCGCTGGTCCCGCTCGCCAAGCTGACCACCGCGCGCCAGTCCGTGGCCGTGGCGAGCGAGGTGGTGGAGGCGTTCGGGGGCGCGGGGTACGTGGAGGACACCGGCATCCCCGTGCTCCTGCGCGACGCGCAGGTGCTCTCCATCTGGGAGGGGACCACCAACGTGCTCTCGCTGGACGTGCTGCGCGCGCTGGACGGGGCCGGCGGGGCTGAGCCGGTGCGGGCGGAGATGGAGCGCTGCGCCGCCGCGGTGCGCGACCCGGGCCTCTCCGCCGTGGCGGGGCAG
>DATABU010000016.1:0-15271 GCA_036259415.1 Longimicrobiaceae bacterium | reverse complement strand
CCGGATGGATCGCCCCTCGCCGCGGTATCGGCCGGGTAACGCCGCCGCCTCAGAAGGCGGCCTGGAACTGCGCCCTGAAGCTCCCCTCCCGGCCCCCGCCGCCGTCCGGCGTCCACAGGTCGTAGTTGAGCATGACGCGGTTCAGCGGCCCCAGGTAGAGGTTGATCCCCGGCGTCAGCAGCGTCCCGCCCGTCACCGCCAGCCGGTCGCTCGCCCCGTCCACCTCGCCGTGGCTCACGCGCAGCAGCGGCTCGACCCCGGTGAGCGCCCGTCCGACCGCCCCCGTGCGGTACGCGAGCCACCCCTGCGCGCCCACGAACTCCGCGCCCGTCGCCGGGTCGAGGTCGCCCAGCGACAGCTCGCCCAGCAGGTGCAGCCCGGGGCCGTACCGCCCCCACTCCGCGTCCAGCGCCCAGGCGTGCCCCCGCTCGACCTCCAGGGCGTCCGGGCTCCCCCCCGCGGGAAGCGCGAAGTCGCGGCGGCTCCACGAGGCACCCAGCCGCAGCGGAGCCAGCGGGCGGACGGCCGCGCGGGCGGCCAGCTGGTAGGTGTTCAGCTCGCGGGCCTCGCCCCGCGCCGGGCCGTTGAACACGCCGGCCGCGTACGAGAAGCCCAGCGGCGCCCCCTCCGGCTCGCCCGTCAGCTGCAGCCCCACGTCGCGGTCGGCGTAGCCCAGCTCCGCCACCAGGTTGTGCTGGTCGGCGGCGCCGGGGAGCCCGCGGATGCGCACCCCGCGCTCGATGGGGAGGATGCGCGTGGAGCTGGTGGGGGTGACGATCCCGAAGGGGCGGTTCGCCTGCCCGGCGACCAGGCTGAGCGCCGGGTCGAGGGAGAAGCGGACCCAGGCGTCCTTGACGGTCACGCGGCTCCCGGCGTACTCCGGCTGGATCTTGGCGCTGACCACCTCGTTGACCTTCACGGCGGCCTCCAGCCGCACCCGGCGCAGCACGATCTCGCTGAAGGGCTCCGTGTCCACCGAGGTGGTGTTGAGCTGCGTCTGCACGCGCCCGCCGACGGAGACCTCCAGGGCGTTGGCCCTGAAGAGCACCGGCGGGGCCTCCTGCGCGCCCGCGGCGCCCGCCAGGAGGAGGAGCGCGCCGGCCAGCGCGGGCGGGCGGCCGGGGAGCGGGGCGCGGGACCGGCGCGTCGGGATCGGCATTCCGGGATCGGTGCGGGCGGATCGTAGCGACACCGTCACGCCGTGGGCGCCCCGGTGTAACGGACCGCTACAAGCTGCCCGCCCGGCCGACCAAAAGGGTATCGGGGCGGTAACCGTTCTGTAACGAGGGGAGGGTCAGCCGGCGGGGAGGGTGAAGCCGATGGTGGTGCCGCGCCCCAGCTCGCTGCGGGCGTCCACGCTCCCGCCGTGGCTCTCGACCAGGTGGCGGACGATGGCGAGCCCCAGGCCGGTGCCGCCGTCGGTGCGGGCGCGGGCGTTGTCCACCCGGTAGAAGCGCTCGAAGATGCGCGGGAGGTGCGCGGCGGGGATCCCGCTCCCGGTGTCGGACACCTCCACCCGGACCCAGCGCCCGGGCGGCGAGCCGGCGCCCCCGGCGCAGCGCACGGAGAGGGCGACCTCGCCCCCGGCCGGGGTGTGGCGGAGCGAGTTCTGGAAGAGGTTGGTGAAGATCTGCCGCAGGGCGGAGGGGTCGGCGTGGACGTGGTCGCAGCCGGGGGCGACGTCCACGCCGAAGCCGACGTCGCGGCGCGCGGCCTCCTCCTCCAGCATCGCCCACGCCTCCCCGGCCGCCTCCGTGACGTCCACCCGCTCGGGCTTGGCGCGCCACCCGCCGGACTCGATGCGCGACAGGTCGAGCAGGTCGTCCACCAGGTGCTGGAGGCGGTCGGCGTTGTCCTTGACCACCTCGGCGAAGCGGCGGCGCAGCTCGGGGGGCAGCCCCTCGTCCAGGAGCGTCTCGCTGTAGCCGCGGATGGCGGTGAGCGGCGTCTTCAGCTCGTGGCTGGCGTTGGCGACGAAGTCGCGGCGCACGTCCTCCAGCCGGCGCAGCTCGGAGACGTCCAGGAAGACGAGCACCGCCCCGCCGTCGGGGAGCGGCTGGGCGGTGGCGAGGAGGTTGCGGCCGTCGTAGGCCAGCTCGGTGGGAGCGACCGGCTCGCCGGCGCGGGCGCGGTCCACCACCGCCAGGAAGGCGGGGCGGCGGGCGACCTCGTGCGGGGAGAGGCCGCTGGGCTCGGCGGCGAGTCCGAAGATGCGCCGGGCGGCCAGGTTGGCGCGCCTCACCCGGCCGTCGGGGCCCAGCGCCAGCACCCCCTCGGCCATGGCGTCGATCAGGGCGTGCATCTCGGCGCGCTCGCCCTCCAGCTGCCCCATGCGGCGCTGCAGCTCCGCGGCGAGCGTGTCCAGCACCTGCGCCAGGTCGCCCAGCTCGTCGCGGTGGCGGGCGTGCACGCGGCGGGTGAGGTCGCCGGCCGCCAGGTCGCGCGCCACGGCGGCCACCTGGCGCAGCGGCCGGGTCACGGCGACGCTCACCGCCAGCGCGAGCACGCCGGTGACCACCAGGGCGATGGCGCCCCCGCCCAGGATCCCCCGCTGCACCCGCCGCACCGACGCGGCCACGTCGTCCAGCGGGACGGCCAGCCGCACCACCACGCCCCCGCCGCCGGGGCCGGCCAGGTAGAGCAGGTCGGTCCCGACGGAGGCGCTCTCGCGCACCGAGCGCCCCACCGCGCCCCGCAGCGCGGCGCGCACCTCGGGGCGGCTACCGTGGCTCTCCATGGCGGGCACCTCCGCGGCGGGCACCTCGGAGTCGCCCAGCACCCGGCCGTCGGGGGCGATCAGGGTGACGCGGCGCCCGCTGAGGGCGCCGAGCCGGTCGGCGAGGGAGTCGGGGTCGGCGCCGGGATGCCCGACGTGCAGGTCCACGGCCAGGTTGAGCTCGCGGCGGAGGTCGTCCGCCACCATCTCCACCAGCTGCCTGCGCACGGTGAACCCGACGCCGATGGCGAGCGCCGCGACCGCGGCGGCGGTCAGGGCGATGTAGCTGAGGAAGAGCCTGAGGTCGGCGCGCAGGCGCGCCGGGCGGCTCACGCGCTGCGCTGCGCGGGCGGCTCGGTCCGGAACCGGTACCCGAAGCCGCGCACCGTCTCGATCCAGTCCGCCGCGTCGCCCAGCTTGTTGCGGAGCCGCTGCACGTGCATGTCCACCGTGCGGGTGGCGATGTTGGCCGTCACCTCCCACACCGCCTCCAGCAGCTGGCGGCGGCTCTGCACCCGCCCGCGGCGCTCCATCAGGGTGAGGAGGAGCTTGTACTCGGTGGGGGTGAGGTCCACCGGCCGGCCCTCCACCTCGGCGCGGGCGGCCCCGGTGTCCACCGTGAAGGGGCCCACCCGCACCACCTTGCCGCCCTTGGCCGCGGGGGGCGCCTGGCGCACCCGGCGCAGCACCGCCCCGACGCGCAGCACCAGCTCCTGCGGGGAGAAGGGCTTGGCGATGTAGTCGTCGGCGCCGAGCTTGAGGCCCTCGATGCGGTCCTGCTCCTCGCGCCGGGCCGTGAGCAGGATCACCGGGACGTCCTGCGTCTCGCCGCGGCGGCGCAGCTCGCCCAGCACGTCCAGCCCGGACATCCCGGGGAGCATCAGGTCGAGCACCACCAGGTCGGGCCGCTCGGTCTCCACCGCGCGGATGGCCTCGACGCCGTCGGCCGCGGTGCGCACCCGGTACGACTCGCGGGCGAGGTGGTAGGCGACCAGGGCGGAGATGTCCGGCTCGTCGTCCACGACCAGGATGTGTGCACTCATGGGTCCGGGGGTGATGGGCGTCCGTGTTCTGCGACGATGGACGTTACCCGGAATTTACCGTCGTGGCAATGCGCCCGGGCGGGCGGGCCGAGATGGTACGGACACGATACAGCCCCGTTACCGGCGGCCCCGCGGCGCATGCGCGAGGCAGCCCCCGCGCCGGGGGAGGGGCCGCTCAGCCGGCGATCTCCATCTCCCCCAGGCGCACGTTGAAGCGGACGGTGCGGGGCGCGCGCTCCGTAAGGCGGACCACCGTGACGGTCACCGTCTCGCCGGGGCGGCGGGAGCGGAGCACGCGCTGGAAGTCGCCGCCGCGCTGGATGGGGGTGTCGTCGATGCGGGTGATGATGTCCAGCGGGAGGAGCCCTGCCCGGAAGGCGGGCGACCCGCGGTCCAACTGCCGCACCACGATCCCCTCCTCCACGGGGAGGCGGTAGTAGCGAGCGACCTCCGGCTCCAGGTCCTCGTAGTTGATCCCGAAGTAGGGCCGGCGGATCACGCCCTCGGTCAGGAGCTGCCGGGCGATCTCCGCCGCCAGGTTGATGGGGACCGCGAAGCCCAGCCCCTGCGCCTGGTTGTAGATGACGGTGTTGATCCCGATGACCTGCCCGCGCGAGTCCACCAGCGGCCCGCCGGAGTTGCCCGGGTTGATGGCGGCGTCGGTCTGGATGAGCCCGCCCAGCTCGATCCCCCTCGGGCTGCGGTTCACGGCGGAGACGACCCCGGTGGTCACCGTCCGCTCCAGCCCGAACGGGTTGCCGATGGCGACGGCGGACTGCCCCACCGTCAGCCGGTCGGAGTCGCCCACCGCGGCCACGGCGACGTCGGGGCGCGCGGGGATCTGCACCACCGCGATGTCCACGGTGCGGTCGCGGCCGAGCACGCGCCCGGCGACCCGCTCGCCGCTGGCCAGGCTGACCTCCACCCGGCTCGCGCGGCCCACCACGTGGGCGTTGGTGACGATGGTCCCCTCGCGGCTGATGATGACCCCGGAGCCGGACGCCTCGCCCGATGCGATGCCGACCACCGCCGGGGAGACCTGCCGCGCCACCCGGATCACGTTCTGCTCGTCGCTGGCCTGCGGAGTCCGGACCGGGGTCTGCGCCGCGCCAGCGGCGGGCGCGGCGGCCTCGGCCGGCGCCTGCTGGCGCGCCCAGGCCAGCTCGCGCTCCTCGCCGCCCCCGGTCAGCCCGTGGCCGACCCCGATCCCGACCCCCACCAGCAGGGCCATGGCCCCGGCTCCGATCGCACGCTGCACGCTCTTCATCAGGCTCTCCCTGTCCGTTCCCGTCCGGTTGCTCCTCCGAGCCTTCTGATAACCTCACCGGCCCGCAAGGTTGCAGCTGCCCGGAGCGCGGCGCCATGTCCATGCGGCCCCCCGTGCTCGCGGCGACCGGCGGCTTCCCGAGCCTCCGCGGGCCGCAAGACGCACACCCGCTCGCACGCATGGATCTTGCGCCGCGCCGGGCGGGGCGGGGAGCCGAGACGGAGTCGCGAACCGGAGGGAGGCGGACGGAATGGCAGAGAGCGAGCAGAACAGCGCGCGGGCCCAGGTCGCGGGCGCGAAGACGCAGGACGTGGCGTCGGGCGGGGCACGCGTGGGCCGGCGGATCCTGCAGGCGCTGGGGGTGCGCGAGGGCGAGGTGCTGGAGGTGGTCGGGAAGCGGAGCACGGCGGTGATCGCGCTCCCCCCCTACCCCGAGGACGACGGGCTGGACATCGTCCGGCTGGACGGTCTGCAGCGCGTCAACGCCGACGTGGGGATCAGCGACCACGTCGAGGTGCGCCGCGCGGACCTGAAGCCGGCGCGGCGGATCACCATCGCCCCGGCGCAGAAGAACCTGCGCCTGATGGGCTCGGGCGACGCCCTGCGGCGCACCCTCTTCCGCCGGCCGCTGGTGGCGGGCGACGTGATCTCCACCTCGGTGCAGCGCGGTGCCCCCAGCCGCGCCGGCGACGGCGCGGCCCAGGGCCAGTACCCCGAGGACGTCATCCGCAACTTCCTGCAGCAGAGCGCCTACGGTCTCCAGGAGATCCGCCTGCGGGTGGTGGGGACCAACCCGCGCGGGGTGGTGCAGGTGGTGGCCGAGACGGAGATCGAGCTGCTCCCGGAGTACGTGGAGGCCGAGGAGCCGCGCCGCGCCGACGTGACCTACGACGACCTCGGCGGGCTGGGGGACACCATCGAGCAGGTGCGGGAGATGATCGAGCTCCCGCTGAAGCACCCGGAGCTCTTCCAGCGGCTGGGGATCGACCCGCCCAAGGGGGTGCTCCTGCACGGCCCGCCGGGGACGGGAAAGACGCTGCTCGCCAAGGCGGTCGCCAACGAGGCGGACGCGCAGTTCTTCCACATCGCCGGCCCCGAGATCATGGGGCGGCACTACGGCGAGTCGGAGCAGCGCCTGCGCGAGATCTTCCAGGAGGCGCAGCAGAACGCGCCGTCCATCGTCTTCATCGACGAGATCGACTCCATCGCTCCCAAGCGCGAGGAGGTCACGGGCGAGGTGGAGCGCCGCATCGTCGCCCAGCTCCTGACGCTCATGGACGGGCTGGAGCAGCGGCAGAACGTGGTGGTGATCGGCGCCACCAACCGCGTCAACGCCATCGACGAGGCGCTGCGCCGCCCGGGGCGCTTCGACCGCGAGATCGTCATCGGCGTCCCGGACACGGCGGGGCGCCGCGACGTGCTCGCCATCCACACCCGCGGGATGCCGCTGGCGGAGGACGTGGACCTGGACGAGCTGGCGCGCACCACCTACGGCTACGTGGGCGCGGACATCTCGGCGCTGGCCCGGGAGGCTGCCATCGACGCGCTGCGCCGCAACCTCCCCAACATCGACCTGGATAAGAAGGAGATCCCGCAGGAGGTGCTGGAGAACCTGGTGGTGATGCGGGACGACTTCCTGAACGCGCAACGGCGGGTGCAGCCCTCGGCCATGCGCGAGATCATGATCCAGGTGCCCAACGTGACCTGGGACGACGTGGGCGGGCTGGAGGAGGCGAAGCGCGCGCTGAAGGAGGGGGTGGAGCTCCCCCTGCTGCACCCGGACGCCTTCCGCCGCCTGGGGATCCGCCCCGCCAAGGGCTTCCTCCTCTACGGCCCGCCGGGGACGGGGAAGACGCTGCTCGCCAAGGCGGTGGCGCGCGAGGCGGAGGCGAACTTCATCGCCACCAAGTCGTCGGACCTGCTCTCCAAGTGGTACGGCGAATCGGAGCAGCAGATCTCGCGGCTCTTCCAGCGCGCGCGGCAGGTGGCGCCCACGGTGATCTTCATCGACGAGATCGACTCGATGGCCCCGCAGCGCGGCGGGCTGATGGGCGAGCCGGCCGTCACCGAGCGGGTGGTGAACACGCTGCTGGCCGAGATGGACGGGCTGGAGGAGCTGCAGGGGCTGGTGGTGATCGGCGCCACCAACCGGCCCACGCTGCTGGACCCGGCGCTGCTGCGGCCGGGGCGCTTCGACGAGCTGGTGTACGTGCCGGTGCCGGAGCGCGAGGGGCGGCTGCGCATCCTCGCCATCCACACCAAGGACATGCCGCTCGCCTCCGACGTGGAGCTGGAGACGCTCGCCGACCGGACGCAGGGCTACACCGGCGCCGACCTGGAGGACCTGGTGCGGCGGGCCGGGCTCCAGGCGCTGCGCGAGGACCTGCAGACGGCGGAGGTGCCGATGCGGTTCTTCGAGGCGGCGCTGAAGGAGACGCGCGCCTCGGTGACGCCGGAGATGGAGCGCGAGTACGAGGAGCTGCAGGAGCAGCTGAAGCGCGAGAGCCCGCGCGGCAAGCGAATCGGGTTCACCTTCGGGCAGGAGCAGGTGGCGGCGGATTGATCGGAGCTGCCGGGCAGGAAGGCTGGGAGTGCGGGGGCGCGGGGGTGCGCTCCCGCACTCGCATCGGGGTGGCGGTTGCCGGGGGTGGGGAAGCCCTGTGGCGGACTCATCGCACGTGCGACGGCTCGGTGCGCTGGCTGAAGTCCCGCGCGCGGTCGAGCTGGCCGGGGCCGGGAACGCCGCATGGCGGAGGAACACCATCTCTGTACGTGCCGTGCGACCCCTTGTGCACCACCTCGCCCGGGTGCAGATACAAGGTTGCCGGCTCCGGCATCGTCTCGCCGCGGCTGAGAGTGCCCGCCATTCACTCACGAACACCTCACACGTAGGAGAGCCGGTTGCTCTCTTTTCTCATGTGGCTCGTCGCGGGGCTCCTACTCGGGGCTCTCTTTCTCTCCTTCGCGGGCCGGGGCTCGCGCGAACGGGAGCTGCACGTCCTCTCGATCGGCCTCTTCGTCGCCGCGCTGCTCTACCTGGGATTCTCTCTCCTCGGGGGCGCGCAGTCGAAGTGGATCCTCATGGAGAGCGCGGGTGTGCTTCTCTACGGAGCGGTTGCATGGGCCGGCGTCAAGCATGCTCCACGGCTGCTGGCACTGGGGTGGGCCCTTCACATGGTCTGGGATGCCGCGCTCCATCTCCAGGGTGCACCCGCGCAGTACACGCCGGGCGGCTATGCCCTGCTCTGTATCGGCTTCGATCTCCTCGTGGCCGGCTACATCCTTCGACCGCGACCAGCTGAACGCCCGAAGGCAGTCGTTTCCGACCCTCACGCCGCCTGACCAGGGCGCTGCCGGCGACGTACGGCCGGCCATAGCTGCTGGAGCCCATGTGCCTGGGCAGGCCCGGCTCGCTCCGGACACTCTCGTGCTTTTTGCCGCACGCGCCCGAGCTCCCGGGCGTCGGGCGCCCATTTGCAGGCTTGCTCCAGCACCGCCAGGGCTCATTCCTCCGCGCTCGCGACATGAAGAGGTTCCTGGGTGCTTTGTGGATCGTGTTCGGTTTGATCCTGGTCCGCGTGATCGGTCTGCGGACGGTGATCGAACCCTCGGCTGCGCACCTGCCCCCCATTCACCATCGATTGCCAGAGGAGGCGCCTGTGATGGACGAAGACATCCACGAGGATGATCGATTGGATCGTGAAGATCCACACGCGGCGGAGGCGGTGCGGAAGATCAACTCCGAGATGCTGCAGCTCGACAACCAGCGCTTTCTCCTGACGACAACCGCGGTGGTGTTCGTTGGAACGGCTGCTGGCTGGACCACGACCACGTTGCTGCGCGGCGGTGGTACAGCCGGTGAGCAGCCACCTCCGACACCGGGCCTCGTACAGTTCGTGCCCCCTGCGATCCTGCTTCTCATCTGGGTTGTCCTCGTGGTGCTATTCTACTATCAGCTCTCACTTGCCCGGACCGTGCGCTGGCTTGCCGCTTACCAGATGCATCGAGGATCCGCCTGGGAGTGGACCTGGCACGCATTTCGGCTGCAAGACTCGGAGGGCCCGTCCGGGAAGCATTCTGCACAGGCGCCATTCGCCGCCTACCGGGTGATCACAACGGTATTCATCCTCCTGTCCGTCGCATCGTACTTCTACTTTCTCCTTCTCCAGCTCGCCACCACCCGCGAGAGGGACCTGGCGCAATGGCCACCATCGCCGCTTTCCGTGCTTGTCGTCTGGGGGGTGCTCCTGGCGGTGCTGATCGCTCTGATCTCGGGTGCAGTTGTGCGCTCGCGAGCGGTATTGGGCCCGCGCACGGCGGCCGACGAGAAGCAATACCGCGAGCGCTGGCGGACCGCTGCAGCAGAGGGCCTGGTGATCCGTCGGAAGGAATACCCGGGGCACGGGTAGTGACACTCGCCTCCGCGCCTGTAGGCGCCGGCAAGGGCTGGAGTCGTCGCAGGCTACCGCAGGTCCAGGCGCATCAGCACCCGCGGGAAGCCGTTGAGGACAGACGAGGTGTCGGCGGCCTTGCGGAAGCCGGCCTTCTCGAAGAGAGCGCGCGTCCCCACATACGCCATCGTGAGATCGACCTTTTCGCCGCGGTTGTCGACCGGGTAGCCCTCGATCGCCGGCGCGCCCCGGGAGCGCGCGAACTCGACAGCGCCCGCGAGCAGCGAATGTGAGATCCCCCTGCCGCGGTGTCCCGGCCGCACCCGGATGCACCACACCGACCACACGTCCAAGTCATCGACGTGTGGGATCGTTCGGTTGCGCGCGAAGGTCGTATCGGCGCGTCGTGCGACTGCCGCCCATCCGACGACCTCGTCGCCGTCGTACGCGAGCACCCCGATCGGCCCGCGCTCCATGAGCTCGGCGACCTTCTCACCGCGGGCGGGACCCCGTAGCGAGACGTTCTCCCTGGACGGGATGCGGTAGCTCAGACACCAGCATACGTTCGCGTCCGCCCGCTTCGGTCCCACCATCGTCTTGACGTCGTCGAACACGCTCGCTGGTCGAACCTCGATTGCCATGCGCCGGGATCCCGTGAAGAGGACGAGGAGACCACCGCTCCATCGATTGTCGGTGACTCGAGAGAGTTACGGAAGGCAAGCAGGGAGTCAAGGATGCTCAGCAGCCAACCGGGGTGCCCGTGGTGATCCACGCACCCGTCGTGGTCTCTGCCTCGCATGTGAGGAGTCCATTCCATCACCATACGCGGCGGAGGGCAGGGCATCCGTCGCCGAGGGGCCTGAGCTGCCGGGCTGTATGGCGCACGGAGGCACCCCGGGCGAAGCGCTCTCGCAAGCTCAGAGTGTGTGAGAAGCTCACCTCGGCGCAAGTCGGCGGAGCATGATGTGGGTCACCGCGATGTAGATCCAAGCCTCGCTGCTCTGGGACAGCTCCTCGTAGTCCTTGCTCAAGCGCCGGTACTTGCCGAGCCAGGCGAAGGTCCGCTCGACGATCCACCGCTGGGCAGGACTACGAACCTGCGCTGCCCGACCGGTTGCTTGACAACCTGGATGAACCATCCGCCGAACGTCCTCCCGGAGCCCCGGCAGCATCTTCCGCTGCATGTCGAAGTGCGCCGGGCTCCAGGCCCGCGGCGCCGCCCCCCCGCCGGTGCCGCGGCTCCGCCAACGCACTCCTCATCGCCCGGGGTGCAGCGGACCGAGGCGGGAGAGCGCACGACCGCGGAGGATTCGCGTAGCGGAAGTCGCACAGGACGACAAGCCCCTCTCCGCGTGCGGGGAGGGGCTTGTAGATGACGCAGCCACAACAGCCTGCGTGAGGGATGCGCGCCCGGCAGGGCCGAGACCCGCGGGGCTGTTTCCGCGGGGCTCGGCGGAGTTGGGCAGCGTTGTTTGCTGCCCTACTCCGCGCGCAGCCCGACCCCCGGCGCAGCCGAGGGGCACGCCCCAACCCGAATCAGTTCAATCCCCCCAGGCCGGCTCCGGCGCGAGCCCCGGGTGCTCGCGCTCCTCCTCGATCTCCCGGGCACGCTCGCGGCCCACCAGCTTCCGCTTCATCCACGCGCCGAAGTCGTCGAAGTACGTGTACGCCACCGGCACCACGATGAGCGTCAGCAGCGTGGAGGTGATGAGCCCGCCGATCACCGCCCGCGCCATGGGAGCCCGGAACCCTCCGCCCTCGCCCATGCCGATGGCGATGGGGAGCATGCCGAAGATCATGGCCGCGGTGGTCATCATGATGGGGCGCAGGCGGACCCGCCCCGCCTCCACCAGCGCCGTCCACCGGTCCTCGCCCAGCGACCGGCGCTCGTTGGCGTTGTCCACCAGCAGGATCGCGTTCTTCGTCACCAGCCCCATGAGCATGATGACGCCGATCATGGACATCATGTTCAGCGTGTCGTCCGTGAGCAGGAGCGCCAGGAGCACGCCGATGAGCGACAGCGGGAGCGAGAGCATGATCGCGAACGGCTGCGTGAAGCTCTCGAACTGCGACGCCAGGATCAGGAAGATCAGGATGACGGCCAGCAGGATGGACTCCACCACGTAGCCCACCGTCTCCTCCAGCTGCTCCGTCTCGCCGCCGAGGGTGGCGGTGTAGCCGGCCGGGAGCTGGACCCCCGCGAGCGCCTCGCGGATCGCGGTGGACGCTTCCGCCACCGACACGTCGGCCGTGTTGCTCGCCGTCACGGAGCCCACCCGCTCCAGGTCCTGCCGCTCGATCTGCGCGGGGGCGGTGCCCTCCACGATGCGGGCGACCTGGCCCAGCGGAACTGTGGAGCCCACCCCCGACTCCGAGCGGAACGGGGTGGCGATGGGGAGCGAGGTGAGGCTCTGCAGGCTGGTGCGCTGCTCCGGCGTCACCTGCACCACCACGTCGCGCTCCTCGCCGCGCGGGTCCTCCCAGGTGGTGGCCGTCTGGCCCGCCAGGAGCGGGCGCACCGTGGCCGACACCTGGCCGATGTCCAGCCCCAGCTCGCTGGCGAGGTCGCGGTTCACCTCGATGCGGTACTCCGGGCGGGGCTCGCCCAGCGAGGTCTCCACGTCCACCACGCCGGGGAGCTGGCTCATGGCCGCGGCCACCTCGCGCGAGAGCCGCTGCAGCTCGTCCACGTCGGGCCCGCGCAGGTTCACCTGCAGCGGCTTCTGCGCGCCGCCCACGCCGCCGGCCACGAGCACCGACGTGCGCACCCCGAAGAGCGGCGCCAGCCGCTCGCGCGCCACCTCCATCAGCGCGCTCTGCGAGCGCTCCCGCTCGGCGCCGGGGACCAGGTCCACGTACACGTTCCCCTGGGTCACCGTCCCGGTGACGCCGGCGCCCACGGTGACGTAGGTGAAGTCCACCCCCGGGACCTCGCGCAGCACGCGGTCGATCTGCTCAGCCTTGCCCCGGGTGTAGGCCAGGCTGGAGCCCTCCGGCGTCTCGAAGGTCACCGAGAACGCCCCCTCGTCGTTCTCCGGCATGAAGCCGCCGCCGATGAGCGGGAAGAGGGCGAAGGCCCCGACCAGCGAGGCGGCCGCCATCCCCAGAGTGGTCTTGCGGTGCCCCAGCGCCCAGTGGATGATGCCGCGGTACCGGTCCGCCTGGCGGTCGAACCAGCGGTTGAAGCCGGCGATGGAGCGCGTCAGCGGGTTCCCCCCTCCGTGCGAGGGGTCGTGCGGGTCCACCCCCCACCACGCCGAGAGCATGGGCGTGAGGGTGAACGACACGAAGAGGGAGACGAGCACCGCGAAGGCCACCGTCATCCCGAACTGGTAGAAGAAACGCCCGATGATGCCGCCCATGAACGCCACCGGGACGAACACCGCCACGATGGAGAGGGTGGTCGCCATCACCGCCAGGAAGATCTCGCTGGTGCCCCGGTTGGCGGCGCTGAAGTGGTCCTCGCCCAGCTCGCGGTGCCGCACGATGTTCTCGATCACCACGATGGCGTCGTCGATCAGGATGCCGATGGAGAGCGAGAGCCCCATCAGCGTCAGCACGTTGAGGGTGAAGCCCAGCGCGTCCATCAGCACGAACGACGAGATCACCGACACCGGGAGCGCCAGCGAGGTGATGGCGGTGGCCTTCCAGTCGTTCAGGAAGAGCATCACCACGATCACCGTGAGGATGGCGCCCAGGATCAGCTCGAAGATCACGTCCTCCACCGAGTGGCGGATCATCTCCGAGTTGTCGCGCACCACCATCAGCTCCACGCCCGCGGGGAGCGTCTCCTGGAGCTCGGCCACCACCTCCTTGGCGTCGTCGGCCACCTGCACGGTGTTGGCGCCGGAGACCTTGAGCAGGTCCAGCGACACCGCCCGCCGCCCGTTCACGAAGGCCAGCGAGCGCTCCTCCTCGGTGGCGTCCTCCACCCGCGCCACCTGGCCCAGCCGCACCGGCTGGCCGCCGCGCGTGGCGACGATCACGTCGGCGAACTGCGCCGGGTCGGTGATGCGGCCGGTGACGCGCACCAGCTGCTCCGCCGCGCCGCGCTCCACGCGCCCGGCGGGGACCTCCAGGTTCTGCCGCTGCAGCGCGCCCATCACCTCCTGCGCGGAGACGCCCAGCGCCTGCATGCGGTCGGGCTGCAGGAAGACGCGGATCTCGCGCTCCAGCCCGCCGGCGACCTGCACCTGCCCCACCCCCGACACCGCCTCCAGCCGCCGCCGCACCGTCTCGTCGGCCAGGCTGGTGAGCTCGGGAACGCCCATGTTCTGCGACGAGAGCGCCAGCGAGACGATGGGCTCGGCCGCGGGGTCGAACTTCTGCACCACGGGCGGCTCGATGTCCGTGGGCAGGTCGCGCCGCACCGCGTCGATGCGGGCGCGGACGTCCTGCGCGGCCTGGTCGCCGTCGCGGCCCAGGTCGAACTCCACGATCACCAGCGAGACGCCCTCCAGGGTGGTGGAGGTGATCCGGTCCACTCCCTCCACCGTGTTGAACGCCTCCTCCAGCCGCCGCGTCACCTCGCGCTCGATGGTCTCGGGCGAGCCCCCGGGGTAGACCGTCTGCACGGTCACCACCGGGATGTCCACGTCCGGGAACTGGTCGATGGGGAGGCGGCGGAAGCCGAAGATGCCGAGCACGATCAGCCCCAGCATCACCATGGTGGTGAAGACCGGCCGGCGGATGGAGACGCCGCTCAGCCCGCCGCCTCCCTCCCGCGCGCGCTGCGCCTCCTGCTCGTCCAGGTCGTGCCGGTCCCCGTTCACGGTCTCCTTCGCCATCTCAGCTCCCTCCGCTCTGCATGCGGACCGGCGTCCCCTCGGCGACCTCGCCGGGGGAGACGATCACCTGCTCGCCGCCGCGCAGCCCCGAGAGCACGGGGACGACGCCGCGCTGGACGTCAGGCTCCCCCGCGCGCACCGGGCGGCGCTTCACCTGCCCTCCCTCCACCACCAGCACGAAGGCGCCGGCCCCCGTGCCCCGCACCGCCGCGGTGGGCACCGTCACCACCTGCTGCTGCGCGCCGGTGACCACGTGCCCCGTGGCGAAGAGCCCGCCGATGAGCGAGCGGTCCTCGTTGGGGAGCTGCATGGTCACGCCCACCTGCCGGGTGGCGGGGTCGGCCACCGGGTCCACCCGCGACACCGTCCCCCGGAACTCGCGGCCCGGGTACGCGTCCAGCGAGAAGACCACCGGCTGCCCCTGCCGCACCTGCGCGGCCTGGTCAACCGGCACCTGCCCGCGCAGCTCGAGGATGCGCGAGTTGACCACCGTGAAGAGCGTGTTGCCGGGGCTGACGGCCTCGCCCGGCTCCACGGAGCGGGCGCTGACCTCTCCGGCGACCGGCGCCACCACGGCGGTGCGGCCGGCCTGCTCGGCCGCGCCGGTGGCCTGCGCCCGCGCCGCGGCGAGCTGCGCCTGCGCGGCCTCGTACTGGGCCTGCGCGCCGCGGAAGTCGATCTCGGAGAGGGCGCCCTGCTCGTACAGGGTGCGCGCCGACTCCAGCTGCCGGCGCGCGAGCGCCAGTCCGGCCTCGGCCGCGGCCACGCCGGAGCGCGCCCCGGCGGCCTGGCTGCGGATCCCCTCCGCCTCGATGCGGGCGAGCGTCTGCCCCTGGCGCACCGCGTCGCCGCGGTCGGCCGAGAGGGCGGCGACCACGCCGGGGACCTGGGCCTTCACCTCCACCCTCCGGTACGGCTCCAGCGAGCCGGTGAGCGCCACGCCGCTGCTCAGCGTGGACACCTCGGCGGTGGCCACGTCCTGCGCGCCCAGCACCGCGGCGGGCGACTCCTTCGCTTCGGCAGGCTCCTCCCGGCCGCAGGCGGCGGCTCCCAGCGCCAGCAGCGCC
>DATABU010000015.1:0-1829 GCA_036259415.1 Longimicrobiaceae bacterium | reverse complement strand
GCCTGCGCCGCGAACAGCCGGTGCACCCGCGCGTCCGCGGGGCGGGCAGCCGCGGTGGCATTCCAGGCGCGCACCTGCGCCTCCTCGGCCGGCGCGACCACGGAGACCTCCGAGACGCGCAGCTCCGGGCGCTCCGCCGCCTGCGCCAGCATGTGGCGGTAGTTCTCCCACATGCGCACCACGGTGGCGGCGTCGAAGAGGTCGGAGTTGTACTCCAGCACCCCGGCCACGTGGTCCAGGTTGTCCTTGAGCAGGTAGGTCAGGTCGAACTTGGTGGTCCCGGTGTCCACCAGCCCCGCCTCGCCCCACTCCACGGGCCGCAGCCCGGTCTCCAGGTTCTCCCCCTTGGTGAACAGGTTCATGGCCGGGCGCTCCAGCCCGAACATCACCTGCAGCAGGGGGTTGCGGCTCAGGTCGCGCTCCAGGTGCAGGTTCTCCAGCAGCTTCTCCAGGGGGAGGTCGGCGTGGGCGTAGGCGTCAAGCGATACCTCGCGCACCCGGGCGAAGAGCTCCCGCAGGGTGGGGTCGCCGCTAAGCGAGGCACGCAGCGCCAGGGTGTTGATGAAGAAGCCCACCAGCGGCTCGGTCTCCTCGCGCTGGCGGTTGGCCTCCACCGTCCCCACCACCAGGTCCTCCTGCCCCGTGGAGCGGAAGAGCTGCGCGTAGTACACGGAGAGCATGACGATGAAGAGCGTGATCCCCTCGCCGCGGGCCATCTCCTCCAGGCGCGCCTTGAGCGGCGGCTCCAGGTACGGCTTGAAGTAGCCTCCGTTGTAGCTGCGCACCGGGGGGCGCGGGCGGTCGGTGGGGAGCTCCAGCACCGCGGGGGCGTGGGCCAGGTGCTCGCGCCAGTGGGCGACCTGCCGCTCCAGCCGCTCGCCCGAGAGGTACTCGCGCTGCCACACGGCGTAGTCGCCGTACTGCACCGGGAGCGGGGGGAGGCCGGCGGGGCGGCCGGCCAGCAGCGCGCCGTAGGCCAGCCTCCACTCCATGAAGAAGATCCCGCCGGACCACCCGTCCACCGCGATGTGGTGGAAGGTGGAGACCATGATCTGCTCCTCGTCGGCCATGCGGACCAGGAGCACACGCACCGCCGGGGGGCGCCGCAGGTCGATGGGCACCGAGCCCTCCGCACCCACCATCCGCAGCGCCTCGCGCTCGCGCCGGGCCTCCGGCAGCCTGCGCAGGTCGAGCACCCGCAGCTCCGGGTACGCCTCACGGACGAGCTGCACGGGCCTGCCGTCCACCGCCTCGTAGGAGGTGCGCAGCACCTCGTGCCGGCGCACCACCTCGTGCAGCGCCCGCTCGGCCGTGCGCAGGTCCAGCGGGCCGCGGTAGCGCTGCGCGGTGGAGACGTTGTAGAAGGGGTTCCCCGGCTCCAGCTGGTCGAGCACCCACATCCGCTCCTGCTGGTACGAGAGCGGGAGGGGGCGGCTCCGGTCCGCGGGGCGGATGGGGGGGAGCAGCGCCGTGGCGCCGCTCCGCCGCAGCTCCTCCACCTTCGCGGCCAGCCCGGCCACGGTGGGGTGCTCGAAGAGGGCGTGCAGCGACAGCTCCACCTCGAAGTGGTCGCGCACCCGGGAGATGATCTGCGTGGCGTAGAGCGAGTGGCCGCCCAGCGCGAAGAAGTCGTCGTGGACCCCCACGCGGTCGATCTCCAGCATCGCCTCCCACACCCCGGCGATGCGGGCTTCGACGTCGCCTTCCGGCGCCACGTACGGGTTGGCGAGCGCGGGGCGGGGGTGGCGCTTCCACTGCCCCCGCGCCGCGTCCGCCCCCGGGAGCCGGGCCCACGTCTCGTCGCGGGCGGCCCCGGGTGCGGCGCGGCG
>DATABU010000014.1:0-2499 GCA_036259415.1 Longimicrobiaceae bacterium | reverse complement strand
CCGCGGCCGGAAGTCAACGGTCCCGGACGGGGTGCGTCCGGGACCGTTGTAACGTCGCGAAGCTAGCCTTTGTTCCCCGGGCGGCGCAAGCCGCGCGCTCAGAGGGGCTTGCGCAGGTCGCGGCCCGTCATCGCGGCCGGCTGGGGGACGCCCAGCAGCCCCAGGATGGTGGGCGCCACGTCGCAGAGCGCCCCGTCCTCCAGCCCCGCGGCGGTCCGCCGTCCCTCCGGCTCCACCAGCACGATCCCCACCGGGTTGGTGGTGTGCGCGGTGTGAGGGCCGTTCGTCTCCGGGTCCCACATCTGCTCGCAGTTGCCGTGGTCCGCGGTGACGATCAGCGTGGTCCCCGTCTCGCGGCACGCCGCCAGCGCCAGCGCCACCCCGGCGTCCACCGTCTCCACCGCGCGGACCGCCGCCTCCAGCACCCCGGTGTGCCCCACCATGTCGGGGTTGGCGAAGTTGCAGACCATCACGTCGTAGCGCCGCGAGCGGATCGCCTCGGCCAGCCCCTGCGCCACGTCGGGGGCGCTCATCTCCGGCTGCAGGTCGTAGGTCGCCACCCTGGGCGAGGCCACCAGGCGCCGCTCCTCTCCCGCGGGGGGCACCTCGGCGCCGCCGTTGAAGAAGTAGGTGACGTGCGGGTACTTCTCCGTCTCCGCCGTGCGGAAGCCGGTCCGGCCGTGCGCCGCCAGCACCTCTGCCAGGATGTCGTCCATGGGCTGCGGGGGGAAGGCGGCGGGGAGGGGGAAGTCCTCGTCGTACCGCGTCATGGTGACCACCTCCACCTCCGGGTGCCCCCGGCCGCGCTCGAAGTCCGCGAACTCCGGGTCGGCAAGGGCGCGCGTCATCTGCCGGGCCCGGTCCGCGCGGAAGTTGAAGAAGATCACCCCGTCGCCCTCGCGGATGCGCCCCAGCGGCTCCCCCTCCCCGTCCACCACCACGCGCGGCTGCACGAACTCGTCCGTCTCGCCGGTGGCGTATGCCTCCGCCACCGCGGCCACCGGGTCCGTGACCCGCGTCCCCTCGCCGTGGACCATCGCGCGGTATGCCCGCTCGGTACGGTCCCAGCGCCGGTCGCGGTCCATTGCCCAGTAGCGCCCGATCACCGTCGCGATCCGGCACGCCCCTCCGTGGCCGGCCCGGCCCACCAACTCGGTGAGGTAGTCGCGCGCCGACTGCGGCGGGGTGTCGCGCCCGTCCAGGAAGGCGTGCACGCGGACGCGCGGGAGCCCGTGGCGCTGCGCCATCTCGCAGAGCGCCAGCAGGTGCGCGTCCACCGCGTGGACCCCCCCGGGGCCCACCAGCCCCAGCAGGTGCAGCGTCCCCCCCCGCTCGCGCACGCGGCCGATCAGCTCGACGAAGGCGGGGATGAGGTGGAAGTCGCCGCTCTCGATCGCCCGGGAGATGCGCAGCAGCGACTGCATCACCACCCGGCCGGCGCCCAGGTTCATGTGCCCGACCTCGGAGTTCCCCATCTGCCCCTCCGGGAGCCCCACCGCGGGGCCGTGCGTGGCGAGCCTCGCCCGCGGGTAGCCGCCCTCCTCCCACAGGTGCCGCCAGGTGGGCGCGTCGGCGCGGGTGACGGCGTTGTCGTCCGCCGGCTCGCGCAGCCCCCACCCGTCCAGGATCACCAGCGCCACGCGCGGCCTGTCCGCGGCGGCGGGGGTGGGGCTCATCTCGTTGTCGGGCACGGGCTTGTCCGGTTCGGGCATCGGCGCGGGCGGCGGGGTGCGCCGCGGGTGCGGTTGACACGGCCCGGAGCCGTGTCTATCCTGGGATCCAACCCACGGCCGGAATCTACGTGCCCCCCCGGGGGCGTGCCACCCCGAAGGAACCCCCCGTTGAGGTCCCTCCAGTCCGCGCTTCTCCTGCTCTGCGCCGTGCAGGCGGCGGCCACCGCGTCCGCTTCCGCCCAGGCCGCGCGCGCAGCTCCCGTCGTGCTCCAGGCCGCCCCGGACGGCGACACGCTCGCGGTGATCGGGCCCGGCGCCCGCGTGCGGGCCGTGGAGCGGCGGGGCGAGTGGACCCGCGTCCGGGTGGAGGGGTGGACCCGCTCCCCCGTCGCCGGCGCCGACTCGGCGCCCGCCACCCTGTCTCCCTCGCTGCTGCGCGCCGAGCCCGACGCGCACCGGGGGGAGACCGTCGCCTGGACTGCCCGCTTCATCGCCCTGCAGCGCGCCGACGAGGTGCGGCGCGACTTCGCCCCCGGGGAGCTGTACGTGCTGGCCCGCGAGCCCCAGGGGGAGCCCGGCTTCGTGTACGTGGCCGTGACCCCCGAGCAGGCGCTCGCCGTGAAGCGGCTGCTCCCCCTCCAGCCTTTCCGCTTCGTCGGGCGGGTCCGCGAGGGCGCGTCCCCGCTGATGGGCCACCCCGTCCTGGAGCTGGTGGAGCTGCGCCCCTGACCGGTCCCTCGCCGCCGCACCGCCGTACCCGAACCGCAGGAGCCCGCATGCCCCGTCCCCTCCCCGGTCTCGCCGCGTCCGCAGCCGCCGTGCTCGC
>DATABU010000013.1:0-2544 GCA_036259415.1 Longimicrobiaceae bacterium | reverse complement strand
GGCGCGCACCGGAGACGCCCCCGTCACCGTGGTGGAGCCGGGGCGGGAGCGCGCCTTCCTGGCGCCGCTCTCCCTGGAGCTGCTGGAGCCCGAGCCGCGCCTGCGCGCCCTGCTGGACGGGGTGGGGGTGCGCACCTGCGGCGAGCTGGCGGCGCTGGCGCGCGAGGCGGTGGAGGTGCGCTTCGGGGCCGCCGGGGCCGCGCTCCGGGCCCTGGCCCGCGCCGAAGACCCGCGCCGCCTCTTCCGTCCCATCCCCCCCGAGCGACCGCACGCGTCCATGGACTTCCTGGAGTACGAGGTGCGCGACGCGGGGCGGCTGGCCTTCACCGCCAACGCCCTGCTGGGCCCGGTCTGCGGCGCGCTGGCCGAGCGCGGGGAGCGTGCCCGCGAGATGACGCTGGTCCTGGCCCTCTCCGGGGGAGGGACGCTGCGGGAGCGGGTCCGCGCCGCCCGCCCCACCGCGGACCGCGACCTCTGGCTGCGGCGCATCCGCGGAGTCCTGGACCGGCTCCTCCTCCCCGACGGGGTGACCGGCGTCGCGCTGGAGGTGGAGGGGACGGAGCCCGCCTCCGCCTCGCAGGGCGACCTGTTCGACCGCGGCTTCGCGACCGCCGCGGGCGTGGAGGAGGCGGTCGGGCGCCTGGTGGACGGCCAGGGCCCGCTCTTCGTGGAGCCGGAGGCCACCGTCCACCCCCTCGCCGAGCGGCGCACGGGGTGGAGGGCGCGGAGCCCGGAGGAGGCCGCGGAGAGCGGGGCGGCGGCCCCCGAAGCGCCGTCCGCGCTCACGCTGCAGCTCCTCCCCGCGCCGCGCCGGGTGGCGGTGCGCGCCCGTCCGCGCCGCGACCACCAGGTCCCGGTGCAGTACTGCGACCTGGCGCGCGGGCAGGAGTGGAAGCGGCTGCTGGCGGCGGCGGGGCCGGAGCGGGTCTCGGGAGGTGCGTGGGAGGGGGGATGGGCGCGCGAGTACTTCCGCTGCGTCACCGGGTCCGGGGCGCTGGTGTGGCTCTACCGCGACGCCCGGGACGCCTGGTACATCCACGGCTGGTGGGACTGAGTGGTGGAAGCGCGCCTAGTCTTCCCAGGGGTTGTAGATCGGAATCCCTCGGCCGGTGCAGTCCCTCTCGTTGCGGGTGACGAGGGTGAGCCCGTGGACACCGGCCGTGGCGAGGAGGAACCCGTCGATCACGGGAAGCTCACGGCCCCCCCGGCGCGCGTCGGCTGCGAGGCGGCCCCACGCAAGGGCGACATGGTCGCTCACGGGGAGCACGCGCCCGAGGAACCGCCGCGGGAGGTCCGTATCCAGCCATGCCGCCAGGCTCTTCCGTCTGGATCCCTCGGGAAGGAGCTGAACGCCCTTGGCGATCTCTCCGAGGGTCAGCACGCTGATGGCCATGTCGAGCGCGGATTGCTCCTTCAGCCAGGCGAGGACATGGGGGGAGGGGTGGGGTCTTGCCGGCTCCGAGAGCACGTTGGTGTCGAGCAGGTAGCGCATGGAATAGGCGTGCTCGCGCTACAGGGCGACGTCGCGTCCGTAGTCCTCGGTACGCGAAAGGTCCAGCTCTCCCGTAGCCAGTGCCTCGGCGAGAGGAGACTCGCGGATGAACTCGACGAGATCCTGGGGAGCCGTCAGGCGCTCGTAGTCCTCCGCGCTGACGACCACGACCGCGTCGTGTCCGTTCTTCGTGACCATCTGCGGCCCATGCTCGATCGCCCGTCGAACGACCTCGCTGAACCGGTTCTTGGCATCCTCGAGCTTCCAGGCACGCATGGCTTCTCCTGAATTCTGGCTAGACTGGCCAGATCAATGGTAGCGAGCTACCCCCCGACCCGCAATCCCTCGACCAGCCGGCAGGCATGGAGCGAGCTCCTGCCGGCCAGCGTTCTCTCGACTCAGCCCGGAGGTACGTCACGTGGTAAGAACCGCGCCGAACTACTTGGAATTCTTCCTGGAAACGCTCCGGCAGGCGACGGGGACCGAAGACTCCGCCGAACCGGCGCAGGGCGCCGCGCCTCGCGGAGCGCCGGGCACGCCCGCGGACCGGAAGGTACGCCGCTCCCCGCCACCCCTGCGCCCCTCGGGCTTCTTCGGCAGCGGGATGTGACCCGATGTCCGCCGCCCCAGCTGGTGGCCCACGTAAGGGATGCGAGCCCGAAGGGGCGAGACCCGGGGGCGGTTTCCCGGGGCTCGCCTCCGTTAGCGGGCGTAGTCTGCCCGCTTACGGAGCCGCACCCCGACCCGAACGCCAGCGAGGGGCACGCCCAAACCCGGCCGTTCCCCTGGAAGCCGTAGCCGCCCATGCGCTACGTCGAGCTGCGGGGGCGGAGCGCGTTCTCCTTCGGCGACGGGGTGCTCACCCCGGAGGCGCTGGCGGGGCGCGCCGCGGAGCTGGGCTACGGCGCCCTGGCGCTCACCGACGCCGCCGACCTGGGCGGCGCCGTCCGCTTCGCGCAGGCGGCGAAGGAGCACGGCGTCCGGCCCATCGTGGGCGCCGAGCTGCGGGTGGACGGTCGCCCCCTGGCGCTGCTGGCGCGCGACGAGGCCGG
>DATABU010000012.1:0-2489 GCA_036259415.1 Longimicrobiaceae bacterium | reverse complement strand
CGGCGCCGCAGGATG
Organism: Longimicrobiaceae bacterium; assembly: GCA_036259415.1. GTDB lineage: Bacteria > Gemmatimonadota > Gemmatimonadetes > Longimicrobiales > Longimicrobiaceae > JAFAYN01. The sequence continues at coordinate 2,474 of DATABU010000012.1, read as the reverse complement.
CGGCGCCGCTCACACCATCACAGGCCCAGGGCGCGGGCCACGTTGATCCGGCCCTTGCCGTAGAACGGGTCCGTCCCCGGCGCGCCCAGGTCGTCCGCGGACTGGGCGATCCGCGCCTTGACCTGGGCAGGGTTCCCCTTCCCCATCTCCGCGACGAGCAGCGCGGCCAGCCCCGCCACGTGGGGCGCGGCCTGGCTCGTTCCGGCGTACCCGTTGACGTTCCCGCCGGAGGCGCAGGGCCGCACCCCCGGGGTGGCGGGGCTGATGAGGTAGTTCACCGGGCACATGGACCAGACGTACGAGACCACGTGCGGGCCCCACGGCCAGTTGGAGACCGTCGTCCCCGCGTTGCCGCCCGGAGCCGCGACCGTGATCGCGGAGCGACCGAAGTTGGTGTAGTACGCCGGGACGTCCAGGTTCCCCGTGGCCGTCTGCGGCCCGGTGGCGGACACGCAGACCACGTTGGGCGCGTCGCAGTACGTGACGTACAGGCTGGGGTAGTGCACCGTGCCGGCGGGGGTGGGGAAGAGGTCGTGGTCCAGGTCCACGGAGTCGTTCCCCGCCGCCACCACGATCACCGCGCCCTTCCTGTTGGCGTAGCTGAAAACCCGGTTGATCAGGCTCACGAGCGACCCGCCGCCCCCGGCCTTCAGGAACGCCGAGCCGAGGCTCATGTTGATGACGTCGGCGCCCTGGTCCGCGGCGTAGAGGACGCCCGACAGCACGCCCGAGGTGGAGCCGCTGCCGCTGGCCCCCAGCACCTTCACCCCGATGAGCGTGGTCTTCGACGTCACGCCGGCGTGCGCCACCGCCTTGCTGGACACCTGCGAGGCCACGTTGGTGCCGTGCCCGTTGAAGTCGTCCACCACGTGCCGGCTCGGGAAGTGCGCGGCCCGCAGCGCGTTGTCCGAGGCCACGAACGAGGTGGACCGGCTCAGGTCCACCAGCCCCGCCATGTCGAGCGAAGTGTAGTCGATCCCGGAGTCCAGGATGGCGACGGTCACGTCCGGGGAGCCCAGCTTGCCGGCCGCCCAGGCATGCTGGGCGCCGATCGCCCGCATGTTCCACTGCCAGGTGTAGCGGATGGCGGTCGCGGGGTTGGCCACGCTGTTCGCCTCCACGTCGGCGGCCATCGCGACGACCGGGGGCTGGGGCGCCGGGAGCGACACCTCCACGTCGGGCTGCACCTCCGCGACGAACGACGCGCCCGCCAGCTGCGCGGCGGCCGCGGGGGTCAGGCCGCCGACCACGGCGAACCCGGCGTCCGCGTGGTGGAAGGTGACCGTCCCGCCGAGCGCCTCGACCGTGGAGCCGAGCGTCTGGGCGTTCCCCCTGGTGAGGACCAGGTACTGGCCGTCCAGGGCGTCCACCGACGAAGCCGCGGGCGCGGCCTCGGGAGCGGTGATTCCGTCCGACGAGGTGTCGGCGCAGGCGGCGAGGCCGACGCAGCCGGCGACGGCGAGGGTAGTGAAGGGGAGAAAGCGCTTCATACCGGCTCCTGGATGGAGTTGGAGGTGCGCGTTCCGCGCTCCGGCGGCGGGGCGGTCTCGGTGAGACCCCCTGGCTTTGCGGACCGGCCCTGCGGCCGGGGTGCCGTTTGTCGGAGAGGGAAGAGCGCCCCGGGATATGGGCGGCGGCCCACGAGGAGGCGAGTCGATCGGATCGTGAAAGAACACCGAATTATCGCCCCTGAACGATCGTTCGTCAACCCCGGCGGCAGATGCACCGCCGCGCGGGGCATGCGATCGGGCCGGTGGTCCCCGGCGCCGCGGGGCCGCGGCGGGCCCGGGATCCCGCAGTTGAATCCCGGCGGTCGTTGCGGTATTTTTTCGGGATGATCCAGAACTCCCCCAGCCCCGCCACGGGGCAGCGGCCCGGTGCCGGCGGAGCGGCGGAAGACGGGGAGTACCTCGTCGTCCGCGGCGCCCGCGAGCACAACCTCCAGAACGTAGACGTCGCCATCCCCCGCGACCGGCTCACGGTCATCACCGGGCTCTCCGGGAGCGGGAAGTCGTCGCTGGCCTTCGACACCATCTACGCCGAGGGGCAGCGGCGCTACGTGGAGTCGCTCTCCGCGTACGCCCGGCAGTTCTTAGGGATGATGGAGAAGCCCGACGTGGACTCCATCGAGGGGCTCTCGCCGGCCATCTCCATCGAGCAGAAGACGGCCGGCCGGAACCCCCGCTCCACCGTGGGGACGGTCACCGAGGTGTACGACTACCTCCGCCTGCTGTGGGCGCGCGCCGGCACCCCGCACTGCCCCACCTGCGGCCAGCCGGTGCAGCGCCAGAGCGCCACCCAGATCGTGGACCGCGTGCTGGAGTGGGACGAGGGAACGCGCATCGAGGTGCTGGCCCCCGTGGTGCGCGGCCGCAAGGGCGAGTTCCGCGAGCTGTTCGAGGAGCTGCGCAAGAAGGGATTCACGCACGCGCGCACCGACGGCGAGCTGCACCGCCTGGAAGAGCCCCCGGCGC
>DATABU010000011.1:0-2822 GCA_036259415.1 Longimicrobiaceae bacterium | reverse complement strand
GCCGACGCCCTCCTCCCCGAACTCCAGCACCGGCTCGGCGAAGCCCGGGGGCGGAGCGGGCTCGGCCGGGACCGGCGGCGCGGCCACGGGCGCCGCCACGGGCGGAGGATCGGAGTGCGCGGGGCCGTCCGATCCCAGCACGGCGGCCAGCACCCCGGCGCCGACGGCCAGCGCGAGCACCGCGCCCGCGCACCCGAAGGCCGCACCCGCGCGGGCCGGCGCGGGGAGCGTGCCGGGAGGCTGGCCGGCCGCGATGCGCTCGACCGCTTCCTTGGCCTCCTTCAGCCCCACGCCGAAGCGCTCGCGGTACAGCTTGACCGCGTCGACCTTCCGCCCGGCGCGGAGGAGCCGCACCACCTCGGCGACCGTCTCCGGGTGGCCCGCCCCCGCGGTCGCCTCGACGCCGCCGGGCCGCTCCGTGAGCAGGACGGCCGTGCCGCAGTAGGGGCAGCGGAGCGTGTCGGCGCGGACGCCGGGCACGTCGAGCGGGGCGGAGCAGGCGGGGCACTGGAGGCGTGCGGGCATGGGTCGCGGTCGGGTGGGAGGGCGGGCGCTCGCACCGCATGGTAGCGGGCGGCGGCGGGCGGTTCAACGGTCGCGTGCGGGCGCGGGGGAGCAGTGGTCCTCCACGAGCACCGTTCTTGCTCGGGCCCCGCCCCCGGACGGCCCGGCCGGGCCGCACTTCCACCACCACGCTGGAGGCTGCATGCAGAAGAGGACCCTCCGCACGGCGCTCGCGCTGTGCACCCTGGCGTCCGCCGCGCTGGGGAGCGGCTGCGCCGGCATGGGCGCGAGGCTCAGCCCGCAGGCGACGGGCGCGCACCTGAACATCATGGCGCTGAACCTGGCCAACAACCGCGCGGAGATCGCGGAGGGGCAGCTCGCCCTGACGAACGCGTCTGCTCCGGCGGTGCGGGAGTTCGCCCAGGAGATGGTCACCGAGCACACCGCGAACCTGCAGCGCCAGGAGCAGCTGATGCAGCAGATGGGGCTGACGGCCGAGACGCTGATGGCGCTTCCCGTGGCCCGCCAGATGGAGGAGAACCACCGGGCCGCGATGGCGGTGCTCACCCCGGCGCGGGGGGCGCCGTTCGACCGGGCCTACATGGAGCGCCAGGCGGCGATGCACCGCTACGCGCTGGAGACCATCGACGCCATGCGGGGGATCGCGACGGGCGGCGGGACCGCCGAGGGGGCGGGGACGCCACTGGACGTGGACGTGCGGGGGATGAACGCGGGGCGGGCGACGGAGTTCGAGCAGGAGACCCGCGCCGTGATCGCCGAGCACGAGCAGCACGCGCAGCAGGTCCGGGGGACGCTGGGCGGCGCCATGTGACGCCCTCCGGGGTCCGCGACCGTCAGCCCGGCACCTCCACGAAGCGGAGCCGCGCGAGCAGCTCCTCCAGGTGCTCCCGTCCGCCCACCGCAGCCGGTGCGGCCGGGCGGGGCGGCTCAGGGCGCCGCCCCGGTGCGCACCTGGAACGGCTCGCTCGCCACCTCCTGCCGCCCGCCCGCCGTCATCTGCTCCACCCCCGTGCTGAACCGGTACTCCCCCGGGGCGAGCCCCGGCTGGAGCTCCAGCGGGTAGCTGGCCTCCTGTCCCGGCATGAGGATCCGCAGCTCCCGGGTGCAGATCCGGTCCGAGGGCACCGTCTGCCAGGCGCCGTCTGCGCGGCGCTCCAGGGTACTGCTGCACAGGTTGTAGCCCACCTCCGCCGCGGTGCCGTTGCGGAGCGTCAGCGTGACGGTGTCCGCGGGCCGGACCGCGTCCGGCTCCACGGTGAGCGCGAGCTCCGGGTTCATGTCGGACTCCTGGAGGGCGGGGGTGCAGGCCGCGAGCACGGACGCGAGGGCGAGGATCCAGGGAACGTGCATGGTCTTTCTCCGGGTGAGGGTCCGTGTCCGCGTGCGCACGCCCCGTGCCCGGCGGCCGCGCTACGGGACCGGCCGCGCGACCAGCACCACCGCGGCGGCCCGCCCCTGGACCGGGCACGACTCCGCGACCGGGCCGTCCACGTACACCTCGACGGTGTCGCCCACCTGGAGATCCGCGAGCGCGGCCGGCCGGAGCCCGCCGGGGTCCGTGCGACGCAGGTAGCGGGTGCCGGCGTCCGCGACGGCGGCGATGCCGCACGCCTCGCGGGAGCCCGGACCGGGCCCGACCCGGATGCCGGTGCCGGTCGCGCGGGCGACGATGGACTCCACGGGGCCGCGCACGAGGGGCGGCCCCTCCGGGAGCCCGGGCGACCTCCCCCCGCACGCGGCGAGGGCGGCGGCGAGCGCGGCGGCGCCCGCCCGGCGGACGGCGCGGGGGGAGAGGGGCGGAGCGGTCATCGGTGCCTCCCGGTCAGGGGTCGGTGTCCGGCCGTGGGACCGTCCGTCCCACGCCCGGACGCTCGGGCGGCCGCCGCGGCCTGCGCGGGGCGGTACAACGGACGGCGCACGAAGGGGTTGCGTCACTCCGCCGCGGCGGAACGGGGGATGCCGTAGCCGCCCTGGTCTCCCGCCTCGCCGCGCGCACGAGCAGGGCCCCGAACACCCCACCCGGTGGAGGACGCTCCATGAAGACTGGCATCTCCTGGCTCGACGTCAAGCTGGGCGCCCGGATGCTGATCAAGTACCCCGGGCTGGCGACGGTCGGGGTCCTGGGGATGGCGGTCGCCATCGCCATCGGCGCGTGCTTCTTCACCCTCCTCTACTCCTACCTCCAGCCCACGCCGCCCCTGGACGAGGGCGGGCGCGTCGTGGGGATCGCGAACTGGGACGCGGAGGCCGGCGGGAGCGAGCACCGCTCGCTGCACGACTTCGCCACGTGGCGCGAG
>DATABU010000010.1:0-8847 GCA_036259415.1 Longimicrobiaceae bacterium | reverse complement strand
CCCGACCCTCCCAACGGAGCCCGCCATGAGCGTCGCCGCGCTCCAGGCACCCCCCGCCGACCCCCAGCCGCGGCACGGCGGCGAGGGGGTCGGCGGGGGGTGCCTGGGGCGCGGCGACGCTCATGGCGGGCTCCGTGGGGGGGGTCGGGCCGCGCGCCGGGACGGTCCCGGCACGCGGCTTCGTGCCGGTCCGCGTCAGATCTCGACGCGGGTCACCAGCTCCAGGCCGGGCCACTGGCCCGGGTCCACCGTCCCCGAGGCGCAGTACGGGCAGGTGGCGATGAGGATGTCGGTCCTGTCGAAGGCGACGGCCTCCGGCGCGGCGGTGGCTTCCTGCGCGGCGTTCGCGAGCATGGCGACCTCCTGAGGAATGGTGGGGAGACTCCTGCGTGTTCGGTCCCGCGTGTCCCAATATACTCTCAGCATAAATCACGTCAACGAGCACGTGTCGCACACCGGCGCGGCCGCCGCTCCTGCCGCTCCAACCTTTTCGCCTCCGGCCCTGTCGAAGCAGGTACGCGGGGGAGCGGGGTTGCGCCCCCGAGTTCTACGATGTAGAAATAAGCCCTACCCGCACCGGAGACTCCGTGCCCACCCCACCCCACGACGGCGACGACCGGCGGCTCCCCGCCGTCCCGGCGGCGCTCCTCCGCCACTCGCTCCCCCACGCCGAGCGGGCCGAGGTGCTCGCCGACCTGGCGGACGAGTACCGGGAGCGCTCCGCCCGGCGCGGACGTCCGGGCGCACGGCTCTGGCTCTGGGGGCAGGCGCTGGCCTCGCTCCCGGCGCTGCTGCGCCGGAGCTGGTGGCGCGGGTGGACCGGCTTCGAGCCGCGGGCGAACCGCATGCAACCTGGAGGTCCCCTCATGGAAAGCTGGATCATGGACGCGCGGTTCGTCGCCCGGCGGCTGCGCTCCCGCCCGGGGTACGCCGTCCTGGCCGTCCTCACGCTCGCCCTCGGGGTGGGCGGCACCGCGGCCGTCTACGGCGTGGCGAGGACGCTGCTGCTGGACCCGCTCCCCTACCGCGCCGAGCAGCAGCTCGCCGTCTTCTGGAACCCGTTCGACTGGCGGGAGTCGGAGTTCCTGTACCTGGGACCGGACTTCCCGGGCTTCCAGGGGGTGGCGGCGTACCGCACCGAGTCGGTCACCATGGAGGGGAGCGACGGTCCGCCGCGCCTGCTGCCGGGGCTGTCCTCGTCCGCCGGGCTCTTCGACGTGCTGGGGACCCGGCCGCTGGTGGGCCCCGGCTTCCGCCCGGGCGACGACGCGCTGGCGGCGGAGCCCACGGCGGTGCTGAGCTACGGGCTCTGGCGGGAGCTAGGGGGGGACCCGGGGATCGTGGGCAGCCGGGTCCGCCTGGACGGGGTGGAGCGCACCGTCCGCGGCGTGATGCCCGAGGGCTTCTGGTTCCCGGACCCCACCGTGCGGGTCTGGCTGGCCGAGCCGCTCGACCCGGAGAACAACGTAGGCAACTACGCCCTGGTGGGGCGCATGGAGCCCGGCCGGACCCCGGAGACGATGGGTCCGGCGCTGAAGCGGATCACCGACCGGCTGAGCGAGCGGTTCACCTACTCGGAGCAGTGGGACAAGACCCGCGACCCCGTCCTCACCCCGGTCCGCGAGACGCTGGTCGGCCACGTCCGGCCCGCGCTGCTGGCGACGCTCGCCGCCATGGGGCTGATCCTGCTGATCGCCTGCGCCAACGTGGCGGCGCTGATGCTGGGGCAGGTGGACCGGCAGTCCACCGAGCTGGCGCTGCGGTCCGCGCTCGGCGCGGGGCGCTGGCGGCTCGTGCAGCAGGTGGTGATCGAGGCGGTGGCGGTGGGGCTGCTGGCGGGAGTGGCCGGGGCGCTGCTGGCGGCCGCCGGGTTCCGGCTGCTGGTGGGGGCGCTCCCCCTGGGGCCCCTGGCCGAGGGCGCCTCGCTGGACTGGCGGGTCTTCGTCGCGGCCATCGCCATCGCCACGCTGGCCTCGCTCCTGGTGGCGCTGGTGCCGGGCTTCTCGCTCTGGCGCGGCGACCTCCAGCGCGTCCTCTCCCGTACCCGCACAGGGGGGATCGGCGGGCGCGGCGGGCGCATCGAGCGGGGGCTGGTGATGGCGGAGGTGGCGCTCGCGGTGCTGATGGTCTCCGGCGCCGCCCTGCTGATCCGCAGCGTCGCCAACCTGCGGGCCATCGACCCCGGGGTGGACGTGGAGCGGGTCGCGGTGCTCGACCTGGTCTCCCCGGCCGCCACGGATGCCGCGGGACGCCGCCAGATGCTCCGGGAGCTGACCCGGGAGCTGGCCGACCTGCCGGGGCTGGAGTCGGCCGCCGCGGTGCAGAAGCTCCCGCTGCGCGGCTCCGGCGACAGCTGGGGGATCCAGGTGGAGGGGAGGACGGAGGAGAACCCCGGCACCACCTACTTCCGCATGGTGTCCCCTGACTACTTCCGCACCATGGGGATCGCGGTGCGGCGGGGCCGCGGCTTCGAGCCCTCCGACCGCGCCGAGGGCGAGCCGGTGGTGGTGGTCAACGAGGCGCTGGCGCAGAAGCACTTCCCGGGCGAGGACCCCGTGGGGCGCAGGATCGCCCACGGCGACGGGTGGGCGCGCATCGTGGGCGTGGTGGAGAACGTGGCCGAGGCCGGCCTGACCGACGGCCCCGAGCCCGCCCGGTACATGCTCTACGAGCAGGTGCCCTTCTACACCCCCGAGGCCAACACGCTGGTGCTCCGCGCGGGCCGCGGCGGCGCGGCCGGGGCGACGCTGGAGGCGGCCCGCGGCGTGGTCCGGCGGGTGGCGCCGGGCGCGGCGCTGCAGACCACCATGACGCTGGAGCAGGTCTTCAGCGAGGCGGTGGGTCCCGCCCGGCAGGTGATGTCGCTGCTGGCGCTGCTGGGAGGGCTGGCGATGGTGCTGGGCGCCATCGGCGTCTACGGGATCGTGTCGCACCTGGTGAACCGCCAGAAGCGCGACTGGGGGATCCGCATCGCGCTGGGGCTGCAGCCCCGCCGCGTGGTGGCGCAGGTGGTCCGGGGCGGAGGCGCGCTGGTGGCGAGCGGGATCGTGCTCGGGGCCGCGGCGTTCCTCGCCACGGCGAGGTGGCTGGCATCGTTCCTGTACGGGGTGGGCGCCGCCGACCCGCTGGCCATGGCCGCCGCCGCGGGCGTGCTCCTCCTGGCGGGCCTGGTGGCCGCCTTCGTCCCCGCCTGGCGCGCCAGCCGGACCGACCCGGCGAAGGTGCTCCGGGAGGCGTGACGCGGCCCGGGAGGCGGGAGACGACAGGGAGACCCCCGTGACCGACCACGCACCGCTCGGGAGCTTCGAGGAGCAGGTCCTGCTCGCCGTCCTCCGCACCCCGGAGGCGTACGGGATGAGCGTGCGCCGCGAGATCGAGGCCGTGACCGGGCGCGGCGTCGCCATCGGCGCCGTCTACGCCACCCTGGACCGGATGGAGGCCAAAGGGCTGGTGGAGTCGGCCCGCTGCGGCGCCGGCGACCGGTCGCGGCGCTGCTTCGGGGTGACTCCCGCGGGGGCCCGGGCGCTGGCGGAGACGCGCGCCATGCGCGAGCGGCTCTGGCGGGGGATCGACCTGGGCCGCGTGCTCCCGGAGGGAGGCGCGTAGCCCGGGGTTGCTCCCCGCAGGGGGAGCGCCCCATGTTCTCCGGACCACACCCGAACCGGAGAACCGATGCTCGCAACGCTGCTCGCGCTCGCCGCGGCCCTCCCCGCCGGGGCGCCCGCTGCCCAGGACACCGCCCGCGCACCGCAGGGCGTCGACTACCGCGTGGAGGCCCGGCTGGACGAGGGCACCGACGTGCTCGCCGGGCGGGCGCTCCTCCGCTACACCAACCGCTCGCCGGCCGCGCTCGACACGCTCTACTTCCACCAGTACCTGAACGCCTTCCGCCCCAACAGCGACTGGGCCCGGCGGGAGCTGGTCTTCGGGAACCGGCGCTTCCAGGACCTGGGGCCGGAGGACCACGCCTGGGAGCGGCTGACGGCGGTGGAGGTGGACGGGCGGGCGGTGCGCCCGGTGTACCCGGGGGCGCCGGACTCCACCGTGGTGGCGGTCCCCCTCCCCGCCCCGCTGGCTCCGGGGGCCACGGCCACGGTCCGCCTGGACTGGAACGCGCGCCTCTCCACCCTGCCGCGGCGGCAGGGGCGCGAGGGGCGGCACTTCGACTGGGCCCACTGGTACCCCCGCGTCGCCGCGTACGACGCGGGCGGGTGGCAGCAGCATCCGCTCCTCCCCCAGGGCGAGTTCTACGGCGAGTTCGCCTCGTACGACGTGACGCTGGACGTGGCGGAGGACCAGGTGCTCGCCTCCACCGGCGTCCCCGTGGAGGGCGATCCGGGGTGGCGCCTGGACGGGGAGCTCCCCCCCGCCGGCGCGCTCCGCCGCGACGCCTACCCCGCCCGCCCCGCCGAGACGCTGGGCCTCCTGGAGGGCCAGGCCGCCGCGGGGCGCAAGCGCGTGCGCTGGCGCGCCGGGGACGTGCACCACTTCGCCTGGAGCGCCTCGCCCGACTTCCGGTACGACGGCGTGCTCCGCACCGCGCTGGACGAGACCGGAAACGCCTCGCCGCTCCCAAGCATCCACGTCCTGTACGAGCCCTCCGACACCGGGTGGGCGGGCGACGTGGCGCGCCACACCTACGCTGCGCTCGCCTGGATGCAGGGGGTCATGGGGCCGTACGCCTGGCCGCAGCTCACCGTGGCGTCGCGGGCCGAGGCGCGGGGCGGGACCGAGTTCCCCATGCTCATCATGAACTCGTCCCCGTCCGAGGGGCTGGTCATGCACGAGGTGGCCCACCAGTGGGTGCACGGGATGCTGGCCAACAACGAGTGGCGCGACGGGTGGCTGGACGAGGGGATGGCCTCCTTCCTCACCAACTGGTACTTCGAGGACAAGGGGCAGGCGGGGATCTGGGACGACGACCTGGAGGGGCTCGCCGGGTTCGAGCGCCGCGGGCGGTCGCAGCCCGTGGCCCTCGCCGGGGCGGAGTTCCGCGACCCGACCACCTACAGCGCCATGACCTACACCAAGGCGTCCGCGGTCTTCCGCATGCTCCGCGAGATGCTGGGTGAGGACGTCTTCCGCCGGGGGCTGCGCACCTTCTACGAGCGCAACCGGCTCCGGCAGGTGGGCGAGGCGGAGCTGGTCGCGGCGATGGAGGAGGCGAGCGGGCGCGAGCTGGACTGGTTCTTCCGCCAGTGGCTGCACACCACGGACACGCTGGACTACGGGATCGCCGGGGCGCGCACCGAGCGGCTGGCCGGCGGCCGCTGGCGCACCACCGTGGAGGTGCTCCGCCTGGGCGACGCGTGGATGCCGGTGGAGCTGCGGGTGGGCGGCGTGACCCGCACGCTGGAGGGCCGCGAGCGGCGCCAGACCGTGCAGGTGACCACCCCCACCCGGCCGGCGGAGGCGAGCCTGGACCCGCGGCGCGTTCTCATCGACCTGGACCGCACCAACGACCGGGTGGAGATCCGCTAGCGGGGAGGGACCATGCGGCAGCTCCACGTGCTGGTGCGGGCGGAGAAGGCCCGGCGGGTGATCGAGCTCGGCGCGGAGCACCAGGCGTTCTCCCCCGCGGCCCTGCGGGCGGAGCGGGAGGAGGAGGGGGACTGGCGGATGGTCCTCCTCAACCTCCCCAACGACCGGGTCGGTGACTTCGTCCGCGCCGTGGCGGAGGCGGCGGACGACGCGCAGGTCGTGCTCTTCCCGCAGGGGAGCCTCCCCGTCCAGCTCCCCCTGGAGGAGGTGCACCCCCGGGTCCGGAGCGTCGCCCACAAGTCCACGCTGGAGCTGGTCCTCGCCTCGCTCCAGAGCATGGGGTCGTGGAAGGGGCTCCTGCTGTATGCCGCCTTCTCCGGGATCGTGGCGGCGTACGGGCTGCTCGTGAACGCCTCGTACATGCTGGTGGCCGCCATGCTCATCGCCCCGATGGGGGCCCCGCTGATGGTGGCGACCATCGGTACCTCGGTCGGGGAGCTGAACATGGCGCGGCGCGGCGCACTCCGCTTCGCGGTCTCCGTCCTGGTGCTGGTGGCGAGCGCGGCCGTGCTCGGGTGGGCGTACCGGCTCCAGGTCTCCACCGTGCTGATGGAGCAGGTGACCAGCCTTTCCGCGTGGACCTCGCTGATCGCCCTCGTTGCGGGCGCGGCCGGGGCGCAGTCGCAGGTGCAGTCGGAGCGCGCCAGCCTGGTGACCGCCACCGCGACGGGCTTCCTGGTCGCCGCCGCCCTCTCCCCCACCTCGGCCACCCTGGGGCTCGCCATCCCCCTGCAGCGCTGGGACTACGTCGGCCTGATGGCCTTCCAGCTCGCCCTCCAGTTCACGGCGCTGGTGACGGGCGGGTGGCTCTCGCTCCTGGTCTTCGGCGTGCGCCCCGGGGACGTCAGCGCGGGGCGGGGCTCCCGCACGGTGCGTACGGCGCTCGCGGCGGCGCTGGTGGCGGCCACCGTGGGTCTCACCGTCTGGCAGGTCCGCCATCCGCCGCGCTTCCTCAAGGCCGACGTGGCGCGCGACGCCGCCCGGCTGACACGCGACGTGGTGCGCTCGGTGCCCGGCGCGCGGATGGTCCAGGCGCAGGCGCAGTTCACCCGCGCGGACCTGGACGCGGCGCCCGGGGAGGGGCTGCTGGTCACCCTGGTGGTGGAGCAGGCATCCCCCGCGGCGGAGCGGAGCGCCGTGGAGTCCGCGGTGCGGACGGCCGTGCGCGCGAAGCTCGCCGGGGAGCTGCCGGGGGTCACGCCCTACGTGGACGTGACGGTGCTCCCCGCGCCGTGATCCTGCTCTACCTGGCCGTGGGCGGCGCGCTGGGGACGCTGGCCCGCCACGCGATGGGCGGATGGGTCCACTCCTGGGCCGGCGCCGCCTTCCCCTGGGGCACCTTCGCCGTCAACGTCCTGGGCTCCTTCCTGCTGGGCATCGCCCTGCGCGGCGCGGAGAGCCTGGCCCTCTCACCCGAGACGCGCGCCCTCCTGACGGTCGGGTTCTGTGGCGCGTTCACCACCTTCAGCACGCTCAGCTACGAGGCCGCCGCCCTGCTGCAGGCCGGCGCCTGGGCACGCGCCGCCGCCTACGCCCTCGGCAGCCTGGGCCTGGGCCTTGCGGCCGTGTGCGCCGGCCTGTCGCTCGCCCCCCTGCTGCTGCGGCGGTAGCGGGGCCCTCAACCGGCTCGCTGGAGGCTACGGCCACGGCGACCCCCTCCCCCCGGCCCCCTCCCCGCAAGGGGGAGGGGGAGAACAGCTTGCCTCGACTGGGCGCCCGCGTGAGGGATGCGAGCGCGAAGCGGCGAGACCCGCGGGCACCGCAGTTCAGAGGCACTGCGCGGGGCTCGCCTCCGTTGGGCACAGTCGTACCGTGCCCTACGGAGCCGCAGCCCGACCCGAGCGCCAGCGAGGGGCACGCCCGACCCCGCAGTTCAACCCCGGTTCGAGTGGGTCCGGTATGACGGAGAGAGACGAGCCCGGACCCGGCGGCGCGCCGGAGGCCGCCCCGCCGGAGGTGGACCCGCCCGCGGAGGCGGCCCCCCCGGTGGAGGCGCAGCCGCCCGACGCCCCGGCCCCCGACCTCAGCGTGCTGGAAGTGCGGGAGCTGGACTGGGACGCCGTCCGGGCCGCGGTGGCGGACCCCGTCTCGGGCGGGCGCGCCCTGCGCGTCATCGGCCGGATGGAGGAGCGGCTGGGCGGCGGGGGTCTGCTGGGGCTGGCGTTCGAGGAGTACGCCGCCGGCCCTGGCGACCTGGCCCTCCGGATCGGCGAGGACTGGCCCGTGGGCGAGGTGTGGTTCGTCGGCGACCTGCACGGCGACCTGCTGGCGCTGGAGGCCGCGCTCCAGCACATCGGCCGCAGCGGCGGAGGCGCGGACGCGCGCATCGTCTTCCTGGGGGACCTCTTCGACGACGGCCCGCACGCGCCGGAGGTGGTGCTGCGCATCTTCGAGCTGCTGCTGGACGGGCCCATGCGCGTCACCGTAGTGGCGGGCAACCACGACGAGGGGCTCGTCCACCGGGACGGGCGCTTCGAGTCGACCGTGCTCCCCTCCGACTTCACCGACTGGCTGAACGCCAGCCCGGACCACCCCTGGGCGGCGCGCCTGGGCCGGCTCGTCGCCCGGTTCTTCGCGCGGGCGCCACGGGCGCTCTTCTTCCCGGACGGGCTGCTGGTGGCGCACGGCGGGGTCCCGCACACCGACCTGCACGACCTGCTGGCGGAGACGGGCGACTGGAACGACCCCCGCGTGCTCCAGGACTTCGTCTGGCTGCGCGCCCACCCGCGCGCCCGCAAGCGAATCCCCAACCGCACCACGCGCGGGAGCGAGTTCGGGCGCGAGGACTTCGCCGCCTTCTGCCGGCTCGCCGCCCGCCTGGGGCGGCCGGTGAGCCGGATGCTCCGCGGCCACGACCACGTGGAGGAGCGGTTCGCGACCTTCCCGGCCTGGGCGGAGCACCCCGTCCTCACCATCAACACCCTGTCGCACCGCCTGCCGCGCGAGGTGTTCGGCCCGTACGAGCGGGTGCCAGTGGTCGCCCGGTGGGTGCGCGGCGAGCTGCCGGAGGTCCGCCGCCTGCTCATCCCCCCGGAGCTGGTCCGCGAGGTGTACCCCGAGCCCGCGTCCGGGGACGCGGCGGAGGGCGGCGCTTGAGCCGCGTGGTGGAGCGGTGCACCGTCTGCGGGACGGAGCACGCGCCCACCCACGTGGGGCCCTGCGAGGCGTGCGGCGGGGAGGTCAGGTTCTGGTGCGCGCGCCACGGCCCGGAGGCCGGCTGGCTGGACGGACCGGTCTGTCCGGCGTGCGAGCGCGAGGCCGCGGCCCGGCCGGCGCCGCCGCCGCCGCGCCGCACCCGCGAAGCGG
>DATABU010000009.1:0-5709 GCA_036259415.1 Longimicrobiaceae bacterium | reverse complement strand
TTACGGGGACCCCCTTGGGCCTGCCGGTAGAGCCGGAGGTGTAGATGACGTAGGCGAGGGCGTCGGCTCCGAGAGGGCCCTCACCCCGCTCGCCAGGGCTCGTGCCGTTCTCCCCCTCCCCCCTTGCGGGGGAGGGGGCCGGGGGGAGGGGGGTCCCGTCTGCCGGGACGATGCAGACCTCGCCCCCGAACGCCGGCAGCCTCCCCGCCGTCCCCTCCTCGGCGACGACGACGCGGACGCCGGAGTCGGCCAGGAGGTAGGCGAGGCGGTCCGCCGGGAGCGATGGGTCCAGGGGGACGTAGGCGCCGCCGGCCCTGAGGATCCCCAGGATCCCCACCACCAGGCCGAGTCCGCGCTCCGCGCAGAGCCCCACCAGCGTCTCCGGGCCCACGCCGCGCTGGCGCAGCACGGCCGCCAGGCGCGCGGAGCGGGCGTCCAGGGCGGCGTAGGTCAGCGACTCGCCCTCGCAGGTGACGGCGACCGCATCCGGACGGCGCGCGGCGACCCGGGCGAAGCGGGCGTGCAGCGTGGCCTCGCCCGGGCGGCCGGGGGGAGGCGCGGGGCGCGCGGGCGGGGCGGTGAGGGCGCGGCGCTCCGCCGGGGTCAGCAGGGGGAGCGTGGAGACCGGGGCGTCGGGGTCGGCGGCGGCGGCCTCCAGCAGAACGGCGTACTGCGCGGCGAAGCGGGCGGCGGTCTCCTCCGTGAAGAGGTCGGTCGCGTACTCCAGGCGCCCACGGACGCCGTCCTCCGCCTCGTCCAGCGTCAGCGTCAGCGTCAGGTCGAACTTGGCCGTCCCCGTGTCCCCCAGCTCCAGGCCGAGCGCCACGCCGGGGAGGTCGGCGTGCTCCATGGGCGCGTTCTGGAGGACGAAGACCGCCTGGAAGAGCGGGTTGCGGGCCAGGTCGCGGGGGATGCGCAGCTCCTCCACCACCCGCTCCAGCGGCACGTCCTGGTGCGCGTACGCGCCCAGCGTCGCCTCGCGCACGCGGCCCAGGAGCGCGCGGAAGCCCGGGTCGTCGGCCAGGTCGGCGCGCAGGGGGAGCGCGTTCACGAAGTTGCCGATGGTCCCCTCCACCTCCACCCGCGTCCGCCCCGCGATGGGAGAGCCGACCACGACCTCGTCCTGCCGCGCCCAGCGGGCGAGCAGCACCTGGAAGGCGGCCAGCAGCGTCATGAACGCCGTCGCGCCCTCGGCGCGGGCGAGCGCGTGGAGCCGCGCCGCCAGCTCCGCGGGCAGCGTGAAGCCGTGCAGGGCGCCGCGGAAGCCCTGCTCCGCCGGGCGCGGGTGGTCGGTGGGGAGGTCGAGGACGGGCGGCGCGCCGGCCAGCCGCGCGGTCCAGTACGCGAGCTGCCGCTCCAGCGTCTCCCCCCGCATCCAGCCCCGCTGCCAGAGGGCGAAGTCGGCGTACTGAAGCGGCGGCTCGCGCAGCGGCGAGGGCTCGCCGGCCGCGAAGGCGGGGTAGAGCGCCGCCAGCTCGCGGAAGAGGATCCCCAGGCTCCAGCCGTCCGCGACCGCGTGGTGGACCACCAGCACCAGGCGGTGCTCGTCCGGCGCGACCCGGAGCAGCCGGAGGCGGAGCAGCGATTCCCCCCCGAGGTCGAACGGCCGCCGGGCCTCCTCCGCGAAGCGCCGGCGCGCCGCGGCCTCGTCCGCGGCCTCCTCCACCGGCAGGGAGAGCGGGCCGGCCGGCTCGACGACCTGCGCGGGCTCGCCGTCCACGGCCACGAAGCGGGTGCGGATCCCCTCGTGGCGGCGCACGACCTCCTCCAGCGCGCGGCGCAGCGCGTCCACGTCCAGGGCGCCGGAGAGGCGGACGAGCGCCGGGACGTTGTACGCCGGCGTCCCCGGCGCGAGCTGCTCCACGAACCAGAGCCGCTGCTGCGCGAAGGAGAGCGGGACCGGCCCGCCGTGCTCCACCGGGACGAGGGGGGGCGCGGGGTCGGCGCCCTCCGCGGCGGCTCGCTCCACCCGCTCGGCGAGCGCGGCCGGCGTGGGCGCCTCGAACACCGCGCGCACCGGCACGTCCACCCCGAAGCTCCGCCGTACCCGCGCGACCACGCGGGTCGCCAGCAGCGAGTGGCCGCCGTGCGCGAAGAAGTCGTCGTGGACGCCGGCGCGCTCCAGCCCCAGCAGCTCGGCCCAGACCTCCGTCAGCACCTCCTCGACGGGCGTGCGGGGCGCGGCGTGCGCCTCCCCGGCGGCCGAGTCCTCCGCCTGGGGGAGCGCCCGCCGGTCCACCTTCCCGGTGGGGCCCAGCGGCAGCGCCTCGAGCAGCACCCACGCCGTGGGCACCATGTGGTCGGGGAGGCGCGCCCCCAGCGCCGCCCGCAGCTCCCCCGCCGACGGCGCGCGCCCCGCCTCCGGTACGACGTACGCCACCAGCCGCGTCTCCCCCGCCCCGTCCGCCCGCGCCGCGACGACGCACTCCCGCACCTCGGGGAGTGCCCGGAGCGCGGCCTCCACCTCGCCCGGCTCCACGCGGAAGCCGCGCACCTTCACCTGGAGGTCCACGCGCCCCAGGAACTCCAGCACCCCGTCCGGCCGCCATCGCACCCGGTCTCCGGTGCGGTAGGCGCGCGCGCCGGGCTCCGCCGCGAACGGGTCCGGGACGAACCGCTCCGCCGTCAGCCCCGGCCGGCCGCGGTACCCCCGCGCCACCCCCGCCCCGCCGATCCACAGCTCCCCCGCCGCGCCGGCCGGCATGGACTCCCCGTCCGGCGCGCACACCCGGAGCCGCACCCCCGGGAGGGGGCGCCCCGCCAGCAGCCCCTCCGGCTCGTCCCCCGGCGCGACCACCGTCGCCGAGGCGATGACCGTGCCCTCCGTGGGCCCGTACATCACCCGCACCTCGGCCGCGGGGAAGACGGCCCGCACCTCCGCCAGGAGCTCCGGCGCGACCGCGTCCCCGCCCACGAAGATGCGCCGCACCCGCGGCAGGCTCCCCCGCCCCGAGGCCCGCACCTCCGCGGTGATCCGCCGCATCAGCGCCGGGACCGCGTGCAGGAGCGTCGCGTCCTCCAGCTCGCCCACGAGCGCGGCGGTGTCCAGCACCCGCTCCCGCGGGACGATGCGCGCCGTCCCCCCCGCCAGCAGGGGCACGAGAGTCTCCCAGAGCCAGATGTCGAACGCGAAGCTGGCGAGCCCCGGCATCACGTCGCCCCCGCGGAAGCCGAACCCGTCGCGCGTGGCGAGCAGCAGGTTCGCGAGGCTGGCGTGCGTGACCTCGACGCCCTTGGGCGTGCCGGTGGAGCCGGAGGTGTAGATGACGTAGGCGAGGGCGCCCTCACCTGGCTCGCTCATGCTCGCCACCCTCTCCCGATTCCGGGAGAGGGTCGTGGGCCCCGTGCCGTTCTCCCCTCCCCCCTTGCGGGGGAGGGGGGTCCCATCGCTCGCCACGACGCAGACCACCTCCACCGCGGACGCCGGCAGCACCCCGCGCGTCCGCTCCTCGCAGAGCAGCACGGCGCACCCGGAGTCCTCCGCCAGGAAGGCCAGGCGCTCCGCCGGATACGCGGGGTCGAGGGGAACGAAGGCGCCGCCCGCCTTCCAGACCCCCAGCACCGCGGCGGCCATCCCGGCCCCCCGCTCCAGGCAGACGCCGACGCGGGCCTCGGGACGGACTCCGCGGACGCGCAGCTCCGCGGCGGTCGCGTCGGAGCGGGCGTCCAGCTCCGCGTACGTGACGCACTCGCCGGCGCACTCCACGGCGACGGCGTCGGGGGTGCGCGCGGCCTGCGCGGCGAAGGCGCCCACCACGGTGAGGGCGGGGCACGGACCCTCCGGGCCGGCGCCCCAGGCGGCCAGGCGATCCAGCTCCCCCGCGCCGGGGGCGAGCAGCGAGGCGACGGTCGGGTCGGGGCCGGAGACCATCGCCAGGAGGACCTCCCGGAGCGCGGCGAACAGGCGCTCCGGGGTGCCGGGCTCGAAGCGGCGCGCGTCGTAGACCAGCTTCAGGTACATCTCGCGCTCGCCGTAGCCGGCCAGGGCCAGCGCGGAGCTGGTGCGGCTGAACAGCGTCAGCTCGCGGCGCAGCCAGGGGCCGCCTTCCTCGCGGAGGATGGCGTCCAGGAAGGCGGTGTCGTAGTTGACGAAGCTGTCGAAGAGGGGGAGGCCGCGGGGGACCTCGCTCCACTCGCGGATGGTGGTGAGCCGGGTGTGCTCGTGCTCGCGCATGGCGCGGACGGTCTCGCGCGTCTCCCGCAGCCACTCCCACGCCCGCGCGCCCGGGCGGATGCGCACGCGCAGCGGCAGGTTGTTGAGGAAGAGGCCGACCATGTCGTGCCGGCCGCCGTCCGTCCACCAGCGGCTCCCGCGGGTGATGCCGAAGAGCACGTCCCGCTCGCCGGTGTGGCGCCCCAGCACCAGCGCCCACGCGCCCTGCAGCACCGTGTTCAGGGTGACGCCGGCCTCCGCGGCGCGGGCCCGCAGCGCCGCCGTCGCCGCCGCCGGGAGCCATGCCTCCAACTGCGGCTGCACCGCGTCCTCCTCGCCCGCGGCCTCCCGCTCGCAGACGGGGGTGGGCTCCTCCAGGCCGCGCAGCATCTCCCGCCAGAAGCGCTCGCTCGCCGCGGCGTCGCGCGCCGCCGTCCACTCCACGTACTCGCGGTAGGGGCGCACCGGCGGCAGCTCCGTCGCCTCGCCGCGGCGCAGCGCCTCGTACAGCGCGAACACCTCCCGCAGGGAGACGACGATGGAGCCGCCCTCCAGCACGATGTGGTGGAAGGTCCAGAGCAGGTGCCACTCGGCGTCGCCCCCGCGGACCAGCGCGAGGCGGTGCATGGGGCCGGCGGCGAAGTCGAAGTCGCGCGCCCGGTCCGCCTCCACGTAGGCGAGGATGCGCGCCTCGCGCTCGTCCGGCTCCAGCGCGCTCCAGTCCAGGTGCAGGAACGGGAGCCGCTCCCGCGCGTGGACCACCTGCTCCGGCGCCTCCAGCCCCCGCCAGCGGAAGGACGTGCGGTAGATGGCGTGCCGCCCGGCGAGGAGCCGCCAGGCCCGCTCCAGCGCGTCGGGGTCCACCTCCTCGCGCAGCACGTAGCGGAGGAGGACGTTGTCCATCCCCGTCCCCGGCGCGTACAGCGCGTTGAAGAGGAGCCCCTGCTGGAGCGGCGCCAGCGGGTACGATTCCAGGATGGCGTCGCTCATGGGCGGGTGTCCGGGCGGGCCGCGGCGGCGTCCGCGTGCAGGGTCGATTCGAGGTCGTAGAGCGCGCCGGCCTCCTCGTCCGAGAGCGCCTCCACCCCCGCGAGCAGCGCGTCCAGGCGGGCCGCCTCGGCGCGGTCCACCGCGGCGGCGAGGGCGGCGAGCGTCGGCGCGTCCAGGAACTCCTGGAGGACGACGTCCACCCCCAGCCGCGCCCGCAGCCGGGAGACGACCTGGGTGGCGAGCAGGGAGTGCCCGCCCAGGTCGAAGAAGTGGTCGTCGACCCCCACCCGCTCCACCCCCAGCACCTCGCGCCAGACGGCGGCCACCCGCACCTCCGCGGGGGTGCGCGGGAGCCGGTGCTCCGCGCCCACCACGGCGGGCGCGGGGAGCGCCGCGCGGTCCGTCTTGCCGCCCGGACCCAGCGGGAGCGCGTCGAGCACCACGACCGCGGAGGGGGCCACGTGCGCCGGGAGCTCCGCCGCCAGCGCCCGCCGCAGCTCCGCCGCGGAGAGCGCCGCGCCCGCCCGCGGCACGACGTACCCCACCAGCCGCGCGTCCCCGGGGGC
>DATABU010000008.1:0-4552 GCA_036259415.1 Longimicrobiaceae bacterium | reverse complement strand
GGAGGACGCCGCGCGCGCGCTGGCCGCGGCGGAGGCGGCGCGCCCGTTCGATCTGGCGCGCGGCCCCCTCTTCCGCGCGACGCTGCTCCGCCTGGGCGGGGAGGAGCACGCGCTGGCGCTGGCGATGCACCACGCGGTCTTCGACGGGTGGAGCGCGGGCGTCCTCTTCCGCGACCTCTCGGCGCTGTACGCCGCGGAGGCGGAGGGCGTCCCCGCGACGCTCCCCGCCCTCCCGGTGCAGTACGCCGACTTCGCCGTGTGGTAGCGGCGCCGCCTGCGCGGGGAGCCGCTGGAGCGGGAGCTGGACTGGTGGCGCGAGCGGCTGGCGGACGCCCCCGCGCTCCTCGACCTCCCCACGGACCGGCCCCGGAGCCCGGTGCGCGAGCGGCGGGGAGGCCGGGTGGAGCTCGCGGTCCCGCGGGAGACCGCGGCCGCGCTGCGGACGCTCGGCACGGCGGAGGGGGCCACCCTCTTCATGGGGCTCCTGGCCGGGTTCCAGCTCCTCCTCTCCCGGTGGTCGGGCCAGGACGACGTGGTGGTGGGGACGCCCGTCGCCGGGCGGACGCACGCCGAGCTGGACGACCTGGTGGGCTTCTTCGTGAACGCCCTCGCGGTACGGACGGAGCTGGGCGGCGACCCGACCTTCCGCGAGCTGCTGGGGCAGACCCGCTCGGCGGCGCTGGGAGCCCTGGAGCACCAGGAGGTCCCCTTCGAGCGCCTCGTGGAGGCGCTGCACGCGGAGCGGTCCACCGGCCACGCGCCCGTCTTCCAGGCGATGTTCACCCTCCAGGAGGGACCCGGGGCGGGGCTGGAGCTTCCCGGCGCCTCGGTGGCGGTGGAGGAGCTGTGGACGGGGCGCGCCAAGTTCGACCTGTCGCTGGCGCTGCGCCCCGCGGGGGACGGGCTGGCGGGCCTCCTGGTCTACGACGCGGAGCTGTTCGACCCCGAGACGGCGGAGCGGATGGCGGCGCACTATGCCGCCCTGCTCGGGGTGGCGGCCGCGGCCCCGGGGGCCCGCCTCTCCCACCTCTCCATGATGGGCGCGGCGGAGCGGCGGCGGGTGCTGGCGGAGTGGAACGACACGGCGCGCGCGCACCCGGAGTGCACCGCGCCCGAGCTGTTCGCGGAGCAGGCGGCGCGCACTCCGGACGCGGTCGCGGTGGCGGCGGGCGTGGAGCGGATGACCTACGCGGAGCTGGACGCGGCCTCGGCCCGCATCGCGCGGGCGCTGCGGCGCCTGGGAGCCGGCCCGGAGGCGCGGGTGGCGGTCTGCCTGGAGCCCTCGCTGGAGATGGCCGCCGCGGTCCTGGGCGTGCTCCGGGCCGGCGCGGCGTACGTCCCCCTGGACCCGTCGTACCCGGCGGAGCGGCTCCGGCTGGTGCTGGAGGACGCGGGCGCGCGGCTCCTCGTCTCCCGGGAGGCGCTCGCCGCCCGCCTCCCCGCGGGCGGGCTGCGGATGCTGCTCCTGGACCGGGACGCCGCCCGGGTCGCGGCGGAGGACCCCTCCGCGCCGGCGGCGGGCCCGGCGCCGCAGAGCCTGGCGTACGTGATCTACACCTCGGGCTCCACGGGGCGGCCCAAGGGCGTGCTGGTGGAGCACCGCGCCCTCGCGAACCTCCTCCTGGCCTCGCGCGCCGACTTCGGCTTCGGCCCGGGCGACGTGGCGCCGGCGCTGGCGTCGTTCGCGTTCGACATCTGGGGGTGGGAGACGCTGGTCCCGCTGGTCTCCGGGGGGACGGTGCGGCTGGTCGCCCGCGAGCGGGTGATGGACCTGGCGGCCCTGCTGGAGGAGTGCCGCGGCGCCACCGCGCTGCACGCCGTCCCCGCGCTGATGCGGCACGTCGCCGCCGCCGGTCGCGCCGCCCTCCCGTCGGTGCGGCGCCTCTTCGTCGGCGGCGACCTGGTCCCGCCGGAGCTGCTGGAGGAGATGCGCGCCGCCTTCCCCGACGCGGCGGTCCGCGTCCTCTACGGGCCCACAGAGGCGACGGTGCTCGCCGCCTCGTACGAGGTCGGCGCGGAGGCGCCGGGGCGCCCGGTGCTGGGGCGGCCGCTCCCCAACGTGCGCTCGTACGTCCTCGGCGCGGCGGGCGAGCCGCTCCCGGTGGGCGTGCCGGGGGAGCTGTACGTGTGCGGCGCCGGGGTGGCGCGCGGCTACGGGGGGCGCCCCGACCTCACCGCGGAGCGCTGGGTCCCGGATCCCTTCGGGGGCGGGGCGGGCGCGCGGCTGTACCGCACCGGGGACCGGGCCCGCTGGCGCCCCGACGGGGTGCTGGAGTTCCTGGGGCGGACCGACTTCCAGGTGAAGGTGCGCGGCTTCCGCATCGAGCCCGGCGAGGTGGAGAGCGTGCTCCTCGCGCACCCGGGGGTGCGCGACGCGGCGGTGGTGGTGCACGGGGGCGCCGCGGGCGAGCCCCGGCTGGTGGGCTACGCGACCCCGCGGCCGGGCGCCGCGCCCGCCGGGGCGGAGCTGCGGGCGTGGCTGGGGGAGCGGCTCCCGGAGCACGCGGTCCCCTCGGCGGTGGTGGTGCTGGACGCCTTCCCGCTGACCCCCGCGGGGAAGGTGGACCGCCGGGCGCTCCCCGCGCCGGAGCCGCGGCAGCTCGCCGGGGACGCGCCGCGGTCGCCCGAGGAGGAGATCCTCCGCGGGATCTTCGCGGACGTGCTGCGCGTGGACGGGCTGGGGATCCACGACGACTTCTTCGCGCTGGGCGGCCACTCGCTGCTGGCGACCCGCGTGGTCTCGCGGGTGCGGGCGCTGCTCGGGGCGGAGCTGCCGCTGCGCGCCCTCTTCGACGCGCCCACGGTGGCCGGCCTGGCGGAGCGGGTCCGGCAGCACCGCGGGGCGCCCACCCCCCCGGTGGTCCCCGTCCCCCGCCGGGGGCCGCTCCCGCTCTCCTTCTCGCAGGAGCGGCTCTGGTTCATGGACCGGATGGAGCCGGTGAACGCGCACCACAACATCGCCTTCGCGCTGCGCCTGGAGGGGCCGCTGGACGAAGTGGCGCTGCGGCGCGCCCTGGCATCGATCGTATCGCGCCACGAATCGCTGCGCACGGTGTTCCGCGAGGTGGACGGCCGCCCGGTACAGGTGGTGCGGCCGGCGGCCGGCTTCCCGCTCCCGCGGGTGGACCTGGACCGGCTGGCGGAGCCGGGGCGCGGGGCGGCGATGCGCGCCGCCGCGCTGGCGGAGATGCGCCGGCCGACCGACCTGGAGGCGGGCCCGCTCGCCCGGGCGACGCTCGTGCGGATGGGCCCGGAGGACCACGCGCTGGTGCTGATGCTCCACCACGCCGTCGCCGACGCCTGGTCGTTCGGCGTCCTCTACCGCGAGCTGTCGCACCTCTACGCGCCGGCAGGGAGCGGCGAGACGCGGCCGCTCCCACCGCTCCCGGTGCAGTACGCGGACTACGCGGCCTGGCAGCGCGGCTGGCTCACCGGGGAGACGCTGGAGCGCCAGCTGGGATACTGGCGGGAGCGGCTGGCCGGCGCGCCCGCGCTGCTGGAGCTGCCGACGGACCGTCCGCGCCCGGCGCTGCAGACGCACCGGGCGGCCGTGCACGACGCGGCCCTCCCCGCGGAGCTGGTCGCGCGGCTGCGCGCGCTGGAGCTGCGCGAGGGCGTGACGCCCTTCATGACCTTCCTGGCGGCGCTCTGCGCGCTGCTGCGGCACCGCTCGGGCCAGGACGACCTGGTGGTGGGGACGCCGGTGGCCGGGCGCACGCGGGCGGAGACGGAGGGGCTGATCGGCTTCTTCGTCAACATGCTCGCCCTGCGAACCGACCTCTCCGGCGACCCGTCGTTCCGGGAGCTGCTGGAGCGCGTCCGCGAGACGACGCTGGGGGCCTATGCGCACCAGGACGTCCCCTTCGAGCGGCTGCTGGAGGAGCTGGACGTCCAGCGCAGCCTCGCCCACAGCTCCGTCTACCAGGTCTCTCTGATCCTGCACAACGCCGGGACGGAGCCGCCCCGGCTGGCCGGGCTGAGCGCCTCCACGGTCGCGGTGCCGGCGCAGGCGACGCCCTTCGACCTGACGCTGGTGGTGGCGGAGGAGCCCGGCGGCGGCCTGCGCGCCTCCTTCACCTACAACGCCGACCTGTTCGACGCCGCGACCGTCGCGTCCTTCGGCGCCCAGCTCCGCGCGATCCTGGAGGAGGGCGCCGCCGACCCGGAGCGGCGCCTGTCGGAGCTCGCCCCGGTGCTGGACGACGAGCGGGCGCTCCAGCTCGCCGCCTGGAGCGGCACCCCCCGTGCGCTCCCCGCCGGCCGTCCCCTCCCGGAGCTCCTGCGCGAGGCCGCCCTGCGCCGCCCCGACGCCCCGGCCGTGGTGCAGGAGGGCGCCGAGCCGCTGTCCTACGCCGAGCTGGAGCGCCGCGCCGAAGCGCTCGCCGCGCGCCTCTGCGCCCTCGGCGTCGGGCCGGAGGACCGCGTCGCGCTCTGCCTGGAGCGCTCGCCCGCCATGCTGGCGGCGCTGCTGGGCGTGCTCAGGGCCGGCGCCTGCTACGTCCCCGTGGACCCCGCCTACCCCGCCGACCGCATCCGCTACCTCCTGGAGGAC
>DATABU010000007.1:0-3071 GCA_036259415.1 Longimicrobiaceae bacterium | reverse complement strand
GCTCCCTCCGCCCGCGCAGGAGACCGGCGGGGCAGTTTCCGCCGGGCTCCGGAGCGGCCCCCCAAACCCCTCCCCCGCAAGCGGTAGAGGGGCTTTTGTCGTTGCCGTTCGCAGTTTCCGCTGTATCCCCCAAAGTCTGTTCGGGGGGAGACTCGCCGGCAGTTTGGCGAGGCTCACCCCGGCGGAGGGAGACCCACAGCAGTTCCGTGGGGCTCCCGCAGCCCGCGCAGGAGACCGGCGGGGCAGTTTCCGCCGGGCTCCGGAGCGGCCCGCCAAAGCCCGAACTACCCCCCCTCCTCCAGCTTCCCCTCCCGCAGAAAAACCATGCGGTCACCGAGCCGCTCGGCCTCCTCGCGGTCGTGGGTGACGAAGACGAACGGAATGCGCCAGGTGCCGTGCGCCTCCACCACCTCGTCCTGAACGGCGCGGCGCGTCTCGGCGTCCAGCGAGGAGAAGGGCTCGTCCAGCAGCAGCGCGTCGGGGTCGGTCATCAGGGCGCGGGCCAGCGCCACCCGCTGCGCCTCGCCGCCGGAGAGCTCGGAGGGGAAGCGCCGCGCCAGGTGGCCGATGCGGAAGCGCCCCAGCAGCCGCTCCAGGCGCTCCCGGGCGGCGGGGCCGTCGGCGCGGGAGCCGAAGAGCACGTTGGCGCGGACGTCCAGGTGCGGGAAGAGCGCCAGGTCCTGGAAGACGAAGCCGCAGCGGCGCTCCCGCGGGGGGACCCAGACGCGCCGCTCGCGCGACACCAGCGTCCGCCCGTGCAGCGCGATCTCGCCGGCGTCGGGGCGCTCCAGCCCGGCGATCAGGCGCAGCGTCATGGTCTTCCCCGCCCCGGACGGGCCGAAGAGGACCAGGATCTCGTCGCGCACGGCGAGGTCCACCTCCAGCACGAAGTCGGGGAGGCGGCGGGAGACGCGGACCTCAAGCACGGCGCCCGCCCCTGCGCCGCCACCCTGCCACGCGCCGCCGCGACCAGGTGTTCAGCCCCACCACCATGACCATGCTGGCCGCGCTGATGAGCAGCGCGTACGCGCCGGCCGTGCGCATCTCCCCCGCGTCGGCGGCGAAGTAGATGGCGAGCGGGACGGTGGTGGTCTCCCCCGGGATGTTGCCGGCGACCATCACCGTGGCCCCGAACTCCCCCAGCGACCGCGCGAAGGCCAGCACCACCCCCGCCACCAGCCCCGGCCACGCCAGCGGCAGGGTGACGGTGGCGAAGACGCGCGCCTCCCCCGCCCCCAGCGTGCGGGCGGCGTCCTCCAGCCGGAGATCCACCCCCTGGAAGGCTGCCTTGGCGCTCTGGTACATCAGCGGGAAGGAGACCACCGCGGCGGCCAGCGTCGCCGCGTGCAGCGTGAAGACGAGCTGCACCCCGAAGGCGCGCTCCAGCAGGGCGCCCACGGGGCCGTTGCGGCCCAGGAGCAGCAGCAGGGCGAAGCCGGTGACCACGGGCGGAAGCACCAGGGGGAGGACGAGCAGCCCGTCCACCACGTCCTTGCCGGGGAAGTCGCGCCGGGTCATGGCGCGCGCCGCGAGCGTACCCGCCACCGCCACCAGCAGCAGCGAGGCGGCGGCGACGCGCAGCGAGAGGAGGACGGGGTGCCAGTCGAGCGTCACGGGGCCGGTGTGCTGAAGCCGCGGCGGCGGAGGACCACCCGCGCCTCGGGGCCGAGCAGGTAGCCGGCGAGCGCGCGGGCCTCGCGCGGGTGGGCGGTGGCGCGCACCACGGCGAGCGGGTAGACGATGGGCCGGTGCGACCCCGGCGGCGCCTCCGCGGCCACGCGCACCCGGCCGGACGTGGCGGCGTCGGTGGCGTAGACGACCCCCGCGTCCACGTTGCCGGACTCCACGTAGGCGAGCACCTGCCGGACGTTCTGCGCGTACACCGCCTTCGGCTCGACGCGGTCGGCGATGCCGAGCGCGCGCAGCGTCTGGGCGGCGTACTCCCCGGCGGGGACCGAGGCCGGCGCGCCGAGCGCCACCCGCCGCACCCGGGGCGACGCCAGGTCGCGGAAGCCGCGGGTCGCGGTGTCCCCCGCGGGGACCACCAGCACCAGCCGGTTCCCGGCGAAGGGGGCGCGCGCCGCGGTGTCCACCAGCCCGCGCTCCGCCAGCGCGTCCATCGGCCCCGCGGCGGCGGAGACGAACAGGTCCACCCGCGCGCCCTGCTCGATCTGCCGGGCCAGCGAGCCCGAGGCGCCCAGGTTGACGCGCACGTCCACGCCGGGGTGCTCCGCCTCGAAGCGCTCCGCCAGCTCGGCGGTCGCCTCGCGCAGAGACGACGCCGCCGAGACGGTGAGCCGCACGTCCCCGCCGGCCGGCCGCGCGCACCCGCCCGCCGCCAGGAGCGTGAGCGCCGCCGCGGCGAGGGCCCTGAGGGGCACTGGGGGCATCGGTGCCGGTCCGGTGGGGTGGTGCGGCGGGGGACCCGCGGGACGGGCGCAATCTAGCGCGCCGGGAGGAGGGAGGGAAAGCGAGGGGGCGCCCCCGGACCCGGGAGCGCCCCCTGCGTGTCGGCCGGACCCGGCTCAGGCGCGGGGCGGCCGCTCCCCCTGGAGGCAGGCGAGGATCTCCGCCGACTTCTCGCGCAGCTCCGTCCACGGCCCCCGCGCGAAGGGGAGCGTCTCCGCCTCCAGGTGCCGGAGCGTCTGCGTCCCCTCCGCGAAGAGCGCGCGGGCCGCCTCCAGCCACTCCACCGGCGACCGCGCGGCGGGCGCGGTCCGGGCGGGCGCCTCGGCCGCGGCGCCACGCCGCGGCGCGCGCTTGCGCTCCGCCTTCGGCGCGGGAGGCGGTCCGGATTCCGGCGCGGGTGTGGCCTCCGCCTCCGCCTGTGCCTTCGCCTTCGCGCTGCGGGCGCGCTTCGGGGCGGGAGCCGCTTCCCGTTCGGGGGCGGCGGCCGGCGTCTCCACGGGGGCGGGAGCGGCCTCGGCTTCCGCCTTTGCCGGGGTCGGCTTCCGGGTGCGCCTGGGACGGGGGGCGGGCTCAACCGCCGGCTCCTCCGCGGGCGCATCCACCGGTGCGGTGGCGATCGGCTCGGGCCCGGCGGCCTGCGCCTTCCGCGTGCGCCGGGCGCG
>DATABU010000006.1:0-20945 GCA_036259415.1 Longimicrobiaceae bacterium | reverse complement strand
GATCAAGGAGGTCATCAACGCCATGGTCGACCGCCTCTCCATCTTCGCCGACGAGGTGACGCGCGTGGCCCGCGAGGTGGGCACGGAGGGGGTGCTGGGCGGCCAGGCGGAGGTGGAAGGCGTGGCGGGGGTGTGGCGGGATCTGACGAACAACGTGAACCAGCTGGCGGGCAACCTGACGGTGCAGCTGCGCGACGTCTCGGCGGTGGCGACGGCCATCGCGGACGGCGACCTGACGCGCAAGATCACGGTCGAAGCGCAGGGCGAGATCCTCCAGATCAAGGAGGTGATCAACGCCATGGTCGACCGTCTCTCGGTCTTCGCCGACGAGGTGACCCGCGTGGCCCGCGAGGTGGGCACGGAGGGCGTGCTGGGCGGGCAGGCGGAGGTGCCGGGGGTGGCGGGGACGTGGAAGGACCTGACGGACTCGGTGAACTTCATGGCCGGAAACCTGACCGGCCAGGTGCGCAACATCGCCCTGGTGACGACGGCGGTCGCCAACGGGGACCTGTCGCAGAAGATCACGGCGGACGTGAAGGGCGAGATGCTGGAGCTGAAGAACACCATCAACAGCATGGTGGACCGGCTCTCCGTCTTCGCCTCCGAGGTCACCCGCGTCGCGCGCGAGGTGGGCACGGAGGGCGTGCTGGGCGGCCAGGCAGCGGTGCCGGGGGTGGCGGGGACGTGGAAGGACCTGACGGACTCGGTGAACTTCATGGCGAGCAACCTCACCGGCCAGGTGCGCAACATCGCCGACGTCACCACCGCCGTCGCCCGCGGCGACCTGACGCAGAAGATCACGGTGGACGTGAAGGGCGAGATGCTGGAGCTGAAGCGCACCATCAACACGATGGTGGACCAGCTCTCCGCTTTCGCTTCCGAGGTGACGCGCGTCGCGCGCGAGGTGGGCACGGAGGGCAGGCTGGTCGGCCAGGCGAGCGTGCCCGGGGTGGCGGGGACGTGGAAGGACCTGACGGACAGCGTGAACTTCATGGCGAGCAACCTGACCGGGCAGGTGCGCAACATCGCCGACGTCACCACCGCCGTCGCCCGCGGCGACCTGAGCCGCAAGATCACGGTGGACGTGAAGGGGGAGATGCTGGAGCTGAAGAACACTATCAACACCATGGTGGACCAGCTCTCGTCCTTCGCCTCGGAGGTGACGCGCGTGGCGCGGGAGGTGGGCACCGAGGGCGTGCTGGGCGGCCAGGCGAACGTCCCCGGCGTGGCGGGCACCTGGAAGGACCTGACGGACAACGTGAACCAGCTGGCCGGCAACCTTACGGTGCAGCTGCGCGACGTGTCGGCCGTGGCGACGGCCATCGCCAACGGCGACCTGACGCGCAAGATCACCGTGGACGTGCGCGGCGAGATCCTGCAGATCAAGGACGTCATCAACAGCATGGTGGACCGCCTCTCCGTCTTCGCGGGAGAGGTGACGCGCGTGGCGAAGGAGGTGGGCACGGAAGGGAAGCTGGGCGGCCAGGCGGAGGTGCCCAACGTGGCGGGCACCTGGAAGGACCTCACGGAGAACGTGAACGCCATGGCCAACTCGCTCACCGCGCAGGTGCGCGCCATCAAGGACGTGGCGACCGCGGTGACCGAGGGCGACCTGACCCGGATCATCACGGTGGACGCGAAGGGCGAGCTCGACGAGCTGAAGCGCAACGTCAACCAGATGATCGCCAACCTCAAGGAGACCACCGAGCGCAACCAGGAGCAGGACTGGCTCAAGACCAACCTGGCCAAGTTCAGCCGGATGATGCAGGGGCAGAAGGACCTGGACTCCGTGGCGCGGCTCATCATGTCGGAGCTCACGCCGCTGGTGGGCGGGAACCACGCCGCCTTCTTCCTGATGGACGGCGACCCGCGCGGCGAGGACGTGCTGAAGCTCATCGCCTCGTACGCGTACAAGTCGCGCAAGCACGTCGCCAGCCGCTTCCACCTGGGCGAGGGGCTGGTGGGGCAGTCGGCGCTGGAGCGGAAGCCCATCCTGCTCACCAGCGTCCCGGACGACTACATCCAGATCAACTCCGGGCTGGGCGAGGCGCCGCCGCGCAACATCATGGTCCTCCCCATCCTCTTCGAGGGCGACGTGAAGGCGGTGGTGGAGCTGGCCTCCTTCAACCCCTTCAGCCAGATCCACCAGATCTTCCTGGACCAGCTCGCCGAGAGCATCGGCGTGGTGCTGAACATGATCCAGGCGA
This sequence comes from Longimicrobiaceae bacterium, assembly GCA_036259415.1. GTDB lineage: Bacteria > Gemmatimonadota > Gemmatimonadetes > Longimicrobiales > Longimicrobiaceae > JAFAYN01. The sequence goes on along the minus strand of DATABU010000006.1, from coordinate 18,738 downwards.
ACATGCGCACCGAGGAGCTGCTGCAGCAGTCGCAGCAGCTCACCCAGGAGCTGCAGAGCCAGTCGCAGGAGCTGCAGACCCAGCAGGAGGAGCTGCGCCGCACCAACGGAGAGCTGGAGGCGCAGGCCCGGAGCCTCAAGGCGTCCGAGGAGGCGCTCAAGGAGCAGCAGGAGGAGCTGCAGCAGGTCAACGAGGAGCTGGAGGAGAAGGCGGCGCTCCTGGCCGAGCAGAACAAGAAGGTCGAGCAGAAGAACTCCGAGGTCGAGTCCGCGCGCCTGGCCCTGGAGGAGAAGGCCGAGCAGCTCGCGCTCTCGTCGCGCTACAAGAGCGAGTTCCTGGCGAACATGAGCCACGAGCTGCGCACCCCGCTCAACTCGCTGCTCATCCTGGCGCGGCTGCTGACCGACAACAAGGAGGGCAACCTGTCGGAGAAGCAGGTGGAGTACGCGCAGACCATCCTGGGCGCGGGTACCGACCTGCTCACCCTGATCAACGACGTGCTGGACCTCTCCAAGATCGAGGCCGGGAAGATGGACATCACCCCGGCCGCGGTCCTGCTGGCGGACGTCAAGGACTACGTGCGGCGCAGCTTCCAGCCGCTGGCGGAGCAGAAGGGGCTGGAGTTCGTCGTGGAGCTGGAAGCCGGGCTCCCCGAGTCGGTGCGCACCGACGGCCAGCGCCTGCAGCAGGTGCTCAAGAACCTCCTCTCCAACGCCTTCAAGTTCACGGAGTCGGGGCGGATCGGGCTCACCGTCCGCGAGGCGGAGCGGAGCCGCCGCTTCGGCAACCCGGCCCTGGACGACGCGGAGCGGGTGATCGCCTTCGCGGTGAGCGACACCGGCATCGGCATCCCGCGGGTCAAGCAGCGGCTCATCTTCGAGGCGTTCCAGCAGGCCGACGGCACCACCAGCCGCAAGTACGGCGGCACCGGGCTGGGGCTCTCCATCTCGCGCGAGATCGCCCGGCTGCTGGGCGGCGAGATCCGGGTGGAGAGCACGGAGGGGGAGGGGAGCACCTTCACCCTGTTCATCCCGGAAGACTTCGACTTCCCGGAGCAGCCTTCCGGCGAGGGCGCCGAGGCGGCCCCGGTCCTCCCCGCGGAATGGAACCTGGTGGGCGGGCTGGCGCCGGCGGCGCGCCCCGCGGCGCCCGCGCTGCGGCGCCCGCAGCCGTCCACCGCCGCGGGCGAGGCGCCGGTCCACGACGACCGCAGCGCGGTGGAGGACGGCGACCGCGTGGTGCTCATCGTGGAGAACGACTTGAGCTTCGCGCGCATCCTGCTGGACATGGCTCGCGACAAGGGGTTCAAGGGGATCGTCGCGGCCGACGGCGAGTCGGGGCTGGCGCTCGCCAACGAGTACTACCCGGAGGCCATCACGCTGGACATCGACCTCCCCGGGATCGACGGGTGGACGGTGCTGGACCGGCTCAAGCACCGCTCCGCCACCCGCCACATCCCGGTGCACATCGTCTCGGGGACGGAGAAGCGGCAGCGCGGCCTGCGGCAGGGCGCGGTCTCCTTCCTGGAGAAGCCGGTCAGCAAGGATGCGCTGGACGCGGCCTTCGACGGCATCGCCCGCTTCATCGACGAGCCGGTGAAGAACCTGCTGGTGGTGGAGGACGACGACGCCCAGCGCATGAGCATCATCGAGCTGGTGGGCGGCGACGACGACGACGTGAGCATCACCGCCGTGGCCTCGGCCGAGGAGGCGCTGGCGCAGATGGAGGAGCGCCGCTTCGACTGCATGGTGCTCGACCTGGGGCTCGCCGACATGAGCGGCTTCACCCTGCTGGAGCGCATCAAGAACGACCCCTCGGTGCAGGAGCTGCCCATCATCGTCTACACCGGCAAGGACCTGTCGCCGGCCGAGGAGACGCAGCTCCGCCGCTACGCGGACACCATCATCGTCAAGGACGTGAAGTCGCCGGAGCGGCTCCTGGACGAGACGGCGCTCTTCCTGCACCGGGTGGAGGCGCGGCTCCCCGAGCCCAAGCGCCGGATGCTGGAGCGGCTGCACAACACCGACGTCACCTTCGAGGGGAAGCGCATCCTCATCGTGGACGACGACGTGCGGAACATCTTCTCGCTCACCAGCGTGCTGGAGTCTTACGGGATGAGCGTGGTCTTCGCGGAGAACGGCCGCGAGGCCATGGACACGCTCCGCGAGCACCCCGACGTGGACCTGGTGCTGATGGACGTGATGATGCCGGAGATGGACGGCTACGAGACCACCCGGGCCATCCGCGAGCTGGAAGAGTTCCGCAACCTCCCCATCATCGCCGTGACGGCCAAGGCAATGAAGGGGGACCGGGAGAAGACGCTGACGGCGGGGGCGTCGGACTACATCACCAAGCCGGTGGACACCGAGCAGCTCCTCTCGCTCCTGCGGGTGTGGCTGTACTCCTGAGGCGCGCATGGGAGCCACGGGCCTGCCGACGGCCCCGGAGAGCTACTCCCCGGAGCTGGAGAAGCTGGAGGTGGAGATCCTCATGGAGGGGATCTACCGCCACTACGGGTTCGACTTCCGCGCCTACGCCTACGCCTCGCTGCGACGGCGGCTCTGGAAGCGGATCCGGGCGGAGGGGCTGGCGACGGTGAGCGGGCTCCAGGAGCGTGTGCTCCACGACACGGAGGCGATGGAGAGGCTGCTGCTGGACCTCTCGGTCAACGTCACCTCCATGTTCCGGGACCCGAACTTCTACCGGGCCTTCCGGGAGCGGGTGGTGCCGCTGCTGCGCACCTACCCGTTCATCCGGGTGTGGCACGCCGGGTGCTCGACGGGGGAGGAGGTGTACTCCATGGCGATCCTCCTCCGGGAGGAGGGGCTGTACGAGCGGGCGCGGATCTACGCCACGGACATCAACGAGGTGGTGCTGGGGCAGGCGCGGGCGGGGATCTTCCCCCTGGAGAAGATGCAGGAGTACACGCAGAACTACCTGCGCGCAGGGGGGACGCGCTCCTTCTCGGAGTACTACACGGCGGCGTACGGGGGCGCGCTGTTCTCCCCCTCGCTGCGCGAGCACGTGGTGTTCGCGCAGCACAACCTGGTGACGGACCGGTCGTTCAGCGAGTTCAACGTGATCCTCTGCCGGAACGTGATGATCTACTTCGACCGCTCGCTCCAGAACCGGGTGCACGAGCTGTTCTACGAGAGCCTCCCGACGTACGGGGTGCTGGCGCTGGGGAGCAAGGAGTCGCTGAAGTTCTCGAAGTACGAGGACTGCTACGAGGCGCTCGACCCCCGCGAGAAGATCTATCGCAAGGTGCTCTAGTGCCGCGAGAGCTGGTGATGGTGGGCGTTTCGGCCGGGGGGCTGGACGCGGTCTGCGTCCTGCTGGGGCGGCTCCCGGACGACTTCGGGATGCCCATCGTGGTGGTGCAGCACCGCAGCAAGGACTCGGACGCGCTCTGCGAGGTGCTGCAGGACTGCACCCGGATGAGCATCCACGAGGTGACCGACAAGGTGTCGATGGAGCCCGGCAACGTGTACCTGGCCCCCCCGGACTACCACCTGCTGGTGGAGGAGGGGTACTTCTCCCTCTCGACCGACGCCCCGGAGATGTACAGCCGCCCGTCCATCGACGTGGCCTTCGAGAGCGCCGCCGACGCCTACGGCCCGCGGGTGGTGGGCGTGGTGCTCACCGGCGCCAACCACGACGGCGCGCGCGGGCTGCGGCACATCGCCGACCGGGGCGGCGCGGTGCTGGTGCAGGACCCGCGCACCGCCGAGGTGGCGGTGATGCCGACGGCCGCGCTCCGGGCGGTCCCCGAGGCGGAGGTGCTCACGCTGGAGGGGATCGCGGCGCGGCTGGTCGCCCTGCAGGCGTCGCCGGCGGCGCCCGGGGAGAAGCGCCGATGACCCCGCTGGGAGCGTCCGCCGCCCCGGTGCTGATGGTGGACGACCGGCTGGAGAACCTGGTCGCGCTGGAGGCCATCCTGGAGCCGCTCGGGCACACCCTGGTGCGCGCCACCTCCGGCGAGGAGGCGCTGCGCCACGTGCTCCTCCACGACTTCGCGGTGATCCTGCTGGACGTCCAGATGCCGGGGATGAACGGCTTCGAGACTGCGCAGCTCATCAAGTCGCGGGAGCGCTCGGCCCACACCCCCATCATCTTCCTGACGGCCATCAGCAAGGAGGAGGAGTACGTCTTCGAGGGGTACTCGGCGGGGGCGGTGGACTACCTGTTCAAGCCCTTCAACCCCGACGTTCTCCGCTCCAAGGTGGCGGTGTTCGTGGACCTGTACCTGAAGGGCCGGCAGCTCCGCCGCCAGGACGAGCTGCTGCGCGAGAGCGAGCGCCGCGAGATGGAGCTCCGCCACCGGGCCGAGCTGGTGGAGTCGGAGGCGCGCTACGCCGACATCGTGGACACCGCCATGGAGGCGATCGTCACCTTCGGCGCCGACCGCCGCGTGACGCTCTTCAACCGTGCGGCCGAGCGGGTCTTCGAGTGCAGCGCCGCGCAGGCGGTGGGGACGCCCATCGACCGCTTCTTCGACGCGGCGCCGGAGCTGGACCCGGCCCCCCGCGCGCACACGGGGGGGAACGGGGCACGGACGCGCCCGCAGGAGTCCACGGTGCGCGAGGCGGTGGGGGTGCGGGCGGACGGCGAGCGCTTCCCGGTGGAGCTCTCGGTGTCGTGCCTCCTGGTGCAGGAGGACCGGCTGTACACGCTGATCCTCCGCGACATCTCGGAGCGGCGCCGGGCGGAGGAGGCGCTGCGCGCGCAGGCGGTCTCCCTGGCGAACACCATGGAGGAGCTGCGGGCCGTCAACGAGGAGCTGAACCGCCGCACCACGGAGCTGGAGCGGGCCATGGGGGCGCGGAGCCGCTTCTACGCCAGCATGAGCCACGAGCTGCGCACCCCCATCAACGCCATCCTGGGGTACAGCTCCCTCCTCCTGGACCAGATCTACGGCCCGCTGAACCCGCAGCAGGTCACCAGCATCGAGCGCACCCACAAGGCCGCGAACCACCTGCTGGAGCTGGTGAACGACATCCTGGACCTCTCCAAGATCGAGGCCGGGAAGATGGAGCTCCAGGTGGAGTCGGTGGGCTTCCCGGAGCTGGTCCAGGACCTCTTCGTGACGGTGGCCCCCTTCGCGGAGCAGCACGGCGTGCCGCTGACGCTGGAGACGCGGAGCGAGCCCTTCACCATCGTCTCGGACGCGCGGCGGGTGCGGCAGATCCTCCTGAACCTGCTCTCCAACGCCATCAAGTTCGGCGGGGGCGAGCCGGTGCGGGTGGTCTGCGGGCGGCGGGAGGACGGCGGGCTACTGGTGGAGGTGGTGGACCGGGGAGGCGGGATCGCCCCCGAGGACCAGGAGAAGATCTTCGACGAGTTCGTGCAGCTGGAGCAGAGCCACAACACCGAGGGGACGGGGCTGGGGCTCCCCATCTCCCGGCGGCTGGCGGAGCTCCTGGGCGGCTCGCTGACGGTGGTGTCGGGCACGGGGGAGGGGAGCACCTTCACGCTGAGCCTCCCGCTCTCCGACCCGGAGCTGGCCCGGATGGAGACGGGGGAGCGGGTCGCCGCCGGGCACTGACCCGCTCCCCCGGCCGCCGCGGCTACCGCCCGCCGTCCGCGGGCTCGTCCGGCCCGGTCATGGGCACGTCGTCGGGGGTGGTCGCCGCGGTGCGGCGGTTCTGCTCGGCGAGCGCGTCGCGGTTCTCCTCCGCTCTCTGCGCGTTCCGGCGGGCCTCCGTGGCGTCCTCAGTGCTCCGGGCGTCATCGCTGCGGTCCATGGGCGGCCTCCTCGGGGTCGGATGTCGTGTCTCGGGCGGCGCCCGGGCACGCAAGTAGCATTCCCCGCAAGGGCTTGAGACGACCGCATGCGCGACCCGGCGGAGCAGGACGAGTGGACCACCCTGGAGGCGGAGCTGCGCGAGGCGCTGCAGCACCGCGAGGCGGCCCGCGAGCAGATGCTGGAGACCCGGCGCGAGGTGGAGGCGCTGCTGGCGCGGGCGCGGGAGCTGCTCGCCCGGACCCGGGAGGGCGCCGGGGAGCGGCCCTGACGCGCAGGTTGCCATCCCCGGCCCCTCCCCCGATCTTCCCGGCTGCACCGGACCAACCAACCACGCGACCGGAGGAGGTACATGTCGGCCACGGACACGCTCCTGAACGCGGGCTCCGACGCGCCCGGCTTCACCGCGCAGACCACCGACGGCGACACCGTCTCCCTGCACGACTTCCGGGGGAAACGGAACGTGCTGCTGATGTTCTATCCCAAGGACGACACCCCAGGCTGCACGAAGCAGATGTGCGCCGCCCGCGACGAGGGGGCGGAGTACGAGGCCGCCAACGTCGCGCGCTTCGGCGTGAACGACGGGGGCCTGGTGAGCCACCGCCGCTTCCGCGACAAGTACGAGCTGGACTTCCCGCTCCTCATCGACGAGGACGGGGAGATCGCGCGGGCGTATGGGACGCTCAGGGAGAACGGCGGGATCGCGCGCTCCACCTTCCTGATCGACACGCACGGCCGGATCGTCTTCGCCGCGCCGGGCGCGCACGGGGCCGGCGAGGTGCTGGAGGCGCTCCGTGCCTGAGCCGGGCGGGCGCGGCGAGGCCGTCGTCCGCACCTTCAGCGGCGGCCCCTTCGCCCAGAACATGTTCCTGGTGGCGTGCGCGCGCACCGGGAAGGCGATCCTGGTGGACCCCGGCGCGGCCACCCGCCAGGCGCTGGCCGAGGCGAAGCGGCAGGGGACGGAGGTCGAGCGCATCGTGCTCACCCACTCGCACCTGGACCACGTGGACGGCGTCCCGCTGGCGAAGCGCGAGACCGGCGTCCCGGTGGTGATGCACCGCGAGGCCGAGCAGATGTTCCGGGCCGCCGCGGTCCAGGCGCAGATGTTCGGAGTGCACGTGGAGGCCATGCCGGAGCCGGACGGCTGGCTGGAGCCGGGGGTGCCGGTGCACTTCGGCGAGTGCGAGCTGGAGGTGCGCTACACGCCCGGCCACGCGCCGGGGCACGTGACGCTGGTGGGCGAGGGCTTCGCGCTGGTGGGGGACTGCGTCTTCCGCGGCTCCATCGGACGCACCGACCTCCCCGGCGGCGACTTCCAGACGCTGATGCGCTCCATCCGCGAGCAGATCCTCACGCTGCCGGACGAGACGGTGCTGTACTCCGGGCACGGGCCGGAGACCACGGTCGGGTTCGAGCGGGTGGCGAACCCGTTCCTGGCGCCCAACTATGGCGGCAGCGCGTTCGGCTGACTTCAGGCGCCGTTGACCGGCAACTGCATGGGTTGGGCGTGCCCCTCGCTGGCGCTCGGGTCGGGCTGCGGCTCCGTAGGGCAGCACACTACGCTGCCCAACGGAGGCGAGCCCCACGGAACTGCTGTGGGTCTCGCCGCTTCGCGCTCGCATCCCTCACGAGGGCTGTGGTAGCTTCTTCACCTCCCATCCCCTCTCCCGGAACCGGGAGAGGGGTGGCAAGCCTCAAGCGAGTCGGGTGAGGGCCTGCTCGCGGTTCGATCCTGGGGCGTGGTCGAGGGGGGCGGTCTCCGCGAGGTGGCCGCCCCGTCGTGCGTTGGTTGACGGTCCACCGGGCGCCCCGTACATTCCGCGCGCCTCGACCCCGGCCGGAGAACGCAACTGGACGAGCCCAAGCGCATCGCGGTCCTCGCCTCGGGCGGCGGGACCAACCTGCAGTCGCTCCTGGACCGCTTCAACGCCGCGGCGTCGCCCGTCGCGCGGGTGGCGCTGGTGGTGGGCAGCCGGCGCGGGATCGGGGCGCTGGAGCGCGCGGAGCGGGCGGGCGTGCCGGCCGTCGTGCTCTCGGTGAAGGAGCTGGGGGCGGAGGCGTACACCGAGGCGCTGCTGACGGAGCTGGGGCGGCGCGGGACGGACCTCGTCGTGCTCGCCGGCTTCCTCCAGCTGGTGCCGCTCGCGGTGGTGGAGCGCTACGAGGGCCGGATGGTCAACGTCCACCCGGCGCTCCTCCCCGCCTTCGGCGGGGCGGGGATGTACGGGATCCGCGTGCACCGCGCCGTGATCGAGTCCGGCGCCCGCGTCTCCGGCGCCACCGTGCACCGCGTGGGCGCCGAGTACGACACCGGCGCCATCCTGGCCCAGTGGCCGGTCCCCGTGCTCCCGGGCGACACCCCCGAGGCGCTGGCCGCCCGCGTGCTGGCCGTGGAGCACCGTCTCCTGCCGCTGGCGGTGGAGGCGCTCGCCCGCGGCGAGGCACCGCAAATGCAGCGATTCGCAGACCCCGTGGCCTTCGAGCTGGTGCCGCGCGCGCACCCGGCCGACGAGTCCATCCGGGGTCTTTCCGCTTTCTGACCTCCGTTCAGAGATGCCCAGAGCCCTCCTCAGCGTTTCGGACAAGACCGGGCTGGTCCCCTTCGCGCGCGCCCTCGCCGGGGGCGGCTGGACCCTGCTCTCCACCGGGGGGACGGCGCGCGCGCTCCGCGAGGCCGGGCTGGAGGTGGTGGAGGTGAGCGAGGTCACCAGGCACCCGGAGATGATGGACGGCCGGGTGAAGACGCTGCACCCCGCGGTGCACGCCGGCCTGCTCGCGCGCCGGGGCCGTCCCACCGACCTGGAGGAGATGCGGGCGCAGGGGTACGGGACCATCGACCTGGTGGCCGTCAACCTCTACCCCTTCCGGGAGACGGTCGCGAAGCCGGGCGTCCAGGTCGCCGAGGCCGTCGAGAACATCGACATCGGCGGCCCGTCCATGCTGCGCTCCGCCGCCAAGAACCACGAGAGCGTCTGGGTGGTGAGCGACGCGGCCGACTACGCGCGCGTGCTGGAGGCGCTGGACGCCCCGCCCGCGGAGACGCTCCCGCTGCGGCGCGAGCTGGCGGCGAAGGTCTACGCCCACACCTCCGCCTACGACGCCGCCATCGCGGCGTACCTGGAGGGGCTGGTGCGCGGGGGCGAGGCGGCCGGCGCCGAGCCGGGCCCCGGCGTGGACGCCTTCCCGGCCGAGGTCTCCCTCACGCTGCGCAGGGTGCAGGACCTCCGCTACGGCGAGAACCCGGACCAGCGCGCCGCCTTCTACGCCGAGGCCGGCGCGGCGGGCGGGATCCCGGGGATGCGGCAGCTCCACGGCAGGGAGCTGTCCTTCAACAACCTGCTGGACGTTGACGCGGCCGTGCTCGCCGTCTCCGCCTGGAGCGGCGAGGAGCTGGCGGCGTGCGCCATCGTCAAGCACACCACCCCGTGCGGGATCGCGGTGGGCGCCGACGCGGCCGAGGCGTACCGCAGGGCCCTCTCGACCGACCCGACCAGCGCCTTCGGCTCCGTGGTGGCCTTCAGCGGCGAGGTGTCGGAGGAGGCCGCCGTGCTGCTGCGCCCCAACTTCGTGGAGGCCGTCGTCGCCACCGGGTTCGCCTCGCGCGCGCTCGACCTGCTGCGCGAGAAGAAGAACCTGCGCCTCATCACGCTCCCCGCCGGCCGCGAGGGCGAGGGGGAGCTGGACTACAAGCGCGTCCGCGGCGGCTTCGTGGTGCAGGACCGCCTCTCCACCCGCTTCCCGGAGGACGGCTGGCGCGTGGTGACCGGCCGCGCCCCCACCGCCGAGGAGTGGGCCGACCTGCGCTTCGCCTGGCGCGCCGTGGCCCCGGTGAAGTCCAACGCCATCCTGGTGGCGCGGGGCGGGATGGCGCTGGGGATCGGCGCCGGGCAGATGAGCCGCGTGGACTCGTCGCGCATCGCCGTCCTCAAGGCCCGCGACAACGGCTTCGACCTGCGCGGCGCCGCGCTGGCCTCCGACGCCTTCTTCCCCTTCCGCGACGGCGTGGACGCCGCGGCGGCGGCGGGGGTGCGCGCCGTGATCCAGCCCGGCGGCTCCGTCCGCGACGAGGAGGTGGTCGCGGCGGCCGACGAGCACGGCATGGCGATGGTGTTCACCGGGCGGCGGCTCTTCCGGCACTGAGGCCCATGCGCACCCGCTTCGCCCCCAGCCCCACCGGCCACCTGCACGTCGGCGGCGCGCGCACGGCCATCCTCAACTGGCTCCTGGCGCGGCGCCACGGCGGGAGCTTCGTGCTGCGCGTCGAGGACACGGACCGCGAGCGCAACGTCCCCGGCGCCGAGGCCGGGCTGCTGGAGGACCTGCGCTGGCTCGGGCTGGACTGGGACGAGGGGCCGGACGTCGGCGGGCCCCACGCGCCCTACCGGCAGAGCGAGCGCACGGAGGTCTACCGCGAGCACGCGGAGCGGCTCCTGCGCGAGGGCAGGGCGTACTGGTGCGTCTGCCCGCCCGGGGAGGGGGACGGCGAGCGCGGGGCCTGCCGGTGCGCGGGCGTCCTCGCGCCGGCGGAGCCGCCGCCGGGGGCGGCGGTCCGCTTCCGGGTGCCGGAGGGGGAGGAGGTGGTGGTGGACGACGCCGTCCGCGGGCGGGTCGTGTTCGGGAGCGACCACGTGGAAGACTTCGTCCTCCTCCGCTCCGACGGTCTGCCCACCTACAACTTCGCCGCGGCGGTGGACGACGCGCTCATGCGCATCACCCACGTGGTGCGGGGCTCCGACCACCTCAACAACACCCCCAAGCAGGTTCTGGTGTACCGCGCGCTGGGGTGGGAGCCTCCCGTCTTCGCCCACGTGCCGCTGATCCTGGGGCCCGACCGGCAGAAGCTCTCCAAGCGGCACGGGGCCACCTCCGTGGCGGAGCACCGCCGGCAGGGGTACCCGCCGGAGGCGCTCTTCAACTACCTCTCGCTCCTGGCCTGGTCGTCGCCCTCGGGCGAGGAGAAGCTCCCGCGCGGGCGCCTGGTGGCGGAGGTGGAGCTGGACCGGGTCGGGGCGAGCGACGCCGTCTTCGACCGCGACAAGCTGCGCTGGCTCGCCTCGCGCTACCTCCAGGAGATGCCGGCGGAGGAGCTGGCGCGCGCGCTGGCGCCGTTCGTGGACCGGGAGCGCTTCCCGGTGGCCGACGAAGACCTCCCCGTGGTGGCGGACGCGCTGCGGGAGCGCGTCTCCGTGCTCTCCGAGGCGGACGCGCAGCTGGAGCGCTTCTTCGGGGCGGACGCGCACCGGCGGGCAGCGCGGGAGCGGCTGCTCGCCGACCCCGGGGCGCGGCGGGTGCTCGCGGCGGTCCGGGCGCGGCTGGCCGGCCTGGCGGAGTGGGAGGAGGGGGCCATCGACCGTGCCGTCCGCGAGGGCGGCAGGGACGCCGGCGCCAGGGGGAGGGGGCTGTTCCTCCCCCTGCGGCTGGCGCTCACCGGCGAGGAGCACGGCCCCGAGCTGCCGAAGGTGGCGCGGGTGCAGGGCCGGGAGCGGGTGCTCGCCGCGCTACAATTTGACGAGAACTGAGGCGCGGCCTATCTTGCGCCCGTCTGTTTACCTGCCGAGGTGCGTTTGCGCGGACTGATCTTCGATCCCTTCGCGGGGATCAGCGGCGACATGACCATCGCCGCCCTGCTGGACCTGGGGCTGCCGCTGGAGTGGCTCCGGGACTTCGTGCGCGGGCTGGAGCTCGCCGACGTCCGGGTGGACGCGGAGCGGGTGATGCGGAAGGGGATCGCCTGCCGGCGGCTGATCCTGGAGCTGCCGCACGAGCACGCCCACCGGCACCTCTCGCACGTGGTGCGCATCATCGAGGGGACCGGCGTCCCCGCGGAGGTGAAGGAGCGCGCCATACATGCGTTCACGCTTCTTGCGGAGGCGGAGGCGGAGGTCCACGGCACCACGGTGGAGCGGGTCCACTTCCACGAGGTCGGGGCCCTGGACGCCATCATCGACGTGCTGGCCTCCGTGGCCGGGGCCGCGGAGCTGGGGTTCACCGAGTTCTACACCCGCCCGGCGGCGCTGGGGCGCGGCTGGGCGGAGATGGCGCACGGAAACTTCCCCGTGCCCCCGCCCGCGGTGCTGAAGCTGCTGCGCGGGATCCCCGTGCGGGACCCCGACTTCGAGGGCGAGTGCACCACGCCCACCGGCGCCGCCCTGCTGCAGGCGTTCACGGCGGGCGCCGCGCCGCCCATGACCTTCGTCACCGAGGCGGTCGGCTTCGGGGCGGGGACGCGCGACCCGGCGGACCGCCCCAACTGCCTCCGCCTGGTCGCGATCCGCGCCGGCGCGGGCCGCGAGGAAGAGGTGCTGGTGGTGCAGTGCGACGTGGACGACCTGTCCCCGGAGTACGTCCCGCCGCTCCTGGAGGCGGTGCTCGCCGCGGGCGCGCTGGACTGCACCGCGGCCCCGCTGCTGATGAAGAAGGGCCGCCCCGGGCTCCGCGTGGAGGCGCTTGCGACGCCCGCGGCGCTGGAGGCGGTCCGCGGGGCGCTGTTCCACGCTGGGTCGTCCATCGGCGTGCGCTTCTGGCCCGTGCGGCGCGAGGCGCTCGCCCGCCGCGAAGAGACCGTCGAATGGCGCGGCCAGCCGGTGCGCGTCAAGCGCTCCTCCCTCCCGGGCGGCGGGGAGCGCGCGAAGCCCGAGTTCGAGGACGTGATCCGGGCCGCGGGCCGGCTCGGGATGACGCCGCTGGCGGCGTACCGCGCGATGCTCTCCGAAGGGGTCGCGTCGGAGCGCTGATCCGTCCGAGGGCTCGGACAACCCCGGCCCACTGGGGGCCGGCCACCATCACCGGAGGGGATACGATGAGATTCCATGGTCGACTGTTCCTCGCCCTGGGCGCGTCCGCCGTGGCGGGCGCCTGCGCGGCGGCGGGGACGGGAACGGGGGCGTCGGGCGCGGGCGCGTTCCCGAGCGTCGCCTGTGCCGAGGGCGTGCCCGCCACCCCGAGCGCCGCCGCGGTGGCCGCCCAGCGCAGCCTGCTGCTGGGCCGCTCGCAGGAGGCGTTCACCGCCGCCCAGGCCGCCGCCGCCGCGGAGCCGACGAACCCGCAGGACCAGTTCCTCCTGGGCCAGACCGCGGTCGCCGTCGGCAACTACGAGGTGGCCGACCAGGCGTGGGACCGCGTGGTGGAGCTCTGCCCCGCCTTCGAGCCCGAGGTCGCGCCGGAGCGCGAGCGCGGCTGGGCCACCGCCTTCCAGGCGGGCCTCGACGCCTACCAGCAGGGCGACACGGCCACCGCCATGGCGAGCTGGCAGCGCGCCAACCAGCTCTACACCGGCCGTCCCGACGCGTACTACAACCTGGGCGTGGTGTACTCGCAGCGCGGCGACCTGGAGCAGGCCACCCGGAGCTACCGCGAGGCCATCGCGATCGTGGACCGCATGCCCGCGGACACCGCGGCCGCGGAGATGGCGTCGCGCGCCGAGACCCGCCAGAACTCGCTGGCCGGCCTGCTGAGCGTGGGGGCCCGCCAGTTCTCGACGGACCAGTTCGGGCCCGCCATCGAGATCTTCCGCTATCTCACCGGCCTCGACCCGAACAACCGCGACGCCTGGTACAACTACGCGCTCGCGCTGTACAAGCAGGAGCGCTGGGACGACCTGGTGCCCATCGCGCAGCGGGTGGTGCAGATCGATCCGCTGAACGAGAACGCCCGCATCATCCTCTTCAACGGCTACAAGGGGCAGGCGGAGGCGGCCGCGGCCGCGAACAACACCGCCCGCCAGCGCGAGATTCAGAACCAGGCGCTGCGGGTCCTGGAAGAGGTCGAGGCGCTCCCGGTGTACGTGGACGAGATCCGCTTCGAGAGCCCCGAGGGCGGGCAGCCCGTGATGACCGGCCGCGTGGTCGGGAACCGGGCCAACGCCGGCCAGCAGGTCACCCTCAACTTCACCTTCTTCGGCACGTCGGGGCAGGTGGGGACGCAGAGCACCACGGTGGCCGCGCCGGCCAAGGGCCAGAGCACCACCTTCCAGGTGCCGCTCCCGGCGGGGCAGACGGTCACCAGCTTCAGCTACCGGCAGGGCTGAGGCGCACGGCAGGGGAGGACCGGGGGCGGCTCCACGGAGCCGCCCCCGGTTTTTTCGTGCTGGGGCGCACGCTTCTTGCTCAACCCGACCCGGCTGGCCCCGACCCGAACCCGAGCCCCGCACCCGATGCCCGACCTCCCGACCTCCGGAGACGACCGGACCGAGATCCTCCCCGCCCCCGGCGACGGCGGCGCCCCCGCGGAAGGCTTCCGCTGCGCGCGCTGCGAGACGGAGTACGAGGGCGCGGACGCCTGCCCGGCCTGCGGGACGCTGCGCGCCGAGGCGCCGTGCGAGACGCACCCCGAGCGCGCCGCGCAGGGGCGCTGCGTGATCTGCGGGCGGGCGGTGTGCGAGAAGTGCCGGGCCGGCGACCGCGACGCCTTCCTCTGCGAGGACCACCGCACGGTGCGGATGATCGAGGGGTGGGCGCAGGTGTACAGCACCACCGGCGAGATCGAGGCGCAGCTGGTGGGCGAGAACCTGCGCGCCGAGGGGATCGAGGCGCAGGTCTTCTCGCAGAAGGACCACATCTACCCCGTGGACCTGGGCGAGCTGAGCATCGTCCGGGTGATGGTCCCCGTCTGGGAGTACGGCGCCGCGCTGGAGACCATCCGCGGCCACATGGACACCGAGGGCGAGGTGGTCTTCGCCTGCCCCTCGTGCGGCGAGGCGTACGAGCCCGGCGCGGAGGCATGCGCCTCGTGCGGCGCCCCGCTGGCGTGAGCCCGCGCGCGGTTGACGCGGTCCGGGCCCGCGGCCATATTCGCCCGCGCGCCCGGGGCCACCGGCGCGCCGTCCCGTCCATCCCGATCCGGACCGCTCCTTGAAGCTCCCGGTAGTCGCCGTCGTCGGCCGGCCCAACGTCGGCAAGTCCACCTTCTTCAACCGCGTCCTGGGGCAGCGGATCGCGATCGTCGAGGACTTCCCCGGCGTCACGCGCGACCGCAACTTCGCGCGTACCGAGTGGAACGGCCGCCAGTTCTACCTGGTGGACACCGGGGGGATGGTGGAGAACTCCGACGAGCCCATGGACCGGCTCATCCGCCAGCAGGTGCTCACCGCCATCGACGAGGCCGACGTGGTGGTGCAGCTGGTGGACGGCAAGGCCGGGCCGCACCCCCTGGACTACGAGGTCGCCGAGTACCTGCGCCGCACCCACCGCCCGGCGCTACTGGTGGTCAACAAGGTGGACAACCTGGGCGCCGTCAACGCGCTGGCGCACCACGAGTTCTGGGACATGGGGCTGGGCGAGCCCCAGCCGGTGAGCAGCCTGAGCGGCAAGGGGAGCGGCGACGTCCTGGACGCCGTGGTGGCGCTCCTCCCCGAGGCGGGCGAAGAGGCGGAGGACGATGCCCTCCGCGTGGCGGTGATCGGGAAACCCAACGTGGGGAAGTCCAGCTTCGTCAACCGGCTCCTGGGCGAGGAGCGGCTGGTGGTCTCGGAGGTGGCGGGGACCACGCGGGACGCCATCGACACCCCCATGCAGTTCCACGGGCGCAAGCTGGTGTTCGTGGACACGGCGGGGCTGCGGCGCCAGGCGCGCATCGACGAGGGGGTGGAGTTCTACAGCTCCATCCGCACCGAGCGCGCCATCGAGCGCGCCGACGTCTGCCTCCTCCTGATCGACGCCACCGAGGGCGTGGCCGTCCAGGACCTGAAGATCGCGGAGAAGGCGTGGGACGCGGGGTGCGGCCTGATCATCGTGGCGAACAAGTGGGACCTGGTGGAGAAGGAGACCATGACGGCCCCCAACTTCGAGAAGGAGCTGCGCAACCGCGCGCCCTTCCTCCAGTGGGTGCCCGTGGTCTTCACCAGCGCGATCAGCGGGCAGCGGGTGCAGCGCGTGCTCCCCATGGTGCTGGAGGTGGAGGAGCATCGCGGCCGCCGCATCGCCACGCACGAGGTCAACGACGTCATGCGCGAGCTGGTGGCGCGCGCCCGTCCCCCGGCGCACGCGGGGCACGCGGTCAAGTTCCTGTATGGTACGCAGGTGTCGGTGCGGCCCCCCAGGTTCGTGCTCTTCTCCAACTTCCCCGACGGGGTGCCGGAGAGCTACGTCCGCTACCTTCACAACGGCTTCCGGGCGGCGTGGGGGTTCATGGGGGTCCCGCTCCGCATCACGCTGCGGCGGCGGCACGAGGAGGCGGATTGAGGCTCGGGCCGGAGGTCGGGTCCGGGCGTGCCCCCGGCTGCGCCGGGGTCGGGCTGCGGCTCCGTAGGCCGGCACACTACGCCGGCCAACCGAGGCGAGCCCCGACGGTACGGCTGTCGGGTCTCGCCGCTTCGCGCTCGCATCCATCACGCGGGCGCCCAGCCTCGCCCCGTCCCGCCGTTCTCCCCCTCCCCCTTGCGGGGAGGGGGCCGGGGGGAGGGGGTCTCCGGGGGGCCCGCGCATGAGCCCGTGGCTGCTCCTGGTCGCCAGCTACCTGCTGGGCGCCGTCCCGGCCAGCTACGTCGCGGGGCGGCTGGCGAAGGGGATCGACCTGCGTGAGCACGGGAGCGGGAACCTGGGGGCCACCAACACCTTCCGCGTGCTGGGGGCGAAGGTGGCGGCGCCGGTGATGCTCTTCGACGTGCTCAAGGGGTTCGTCCCCGCGTGGTGGTTCCCACGGTGGGATGCGTCCGCGGACTGGCGCTGGGCGCTGGCGTACGGCGCGGCGGCCATCGTGGGGCACGTCTTCTCCATCTACATGCGCTTCCGCGGTGGCAAGGGCGTGGCGACGGGGGCGGGGGTGTTCCTGGCGCTGGCTCCGGCGGCGGTGGGAGGGGCGTTCCTGGTGTGGCTGGTTACGCTCCGGCTGAGCCGCATGGTGTCGCTGGCCTCCATCCTGGCGGCGGCCACGGTGATCGGGCTGGTCTGGCTCAGCACGGACCGGCTGGAGGTGCAGCTGCTGGGGGCGGCGATCGGCGGGTTCGTGGTCTTCGCGCACCGCGCCAACCTGGGGCGCATCCTCCGCGGGGAGGAGCACCGCTTCGGGAAGCGCGCCGCGGAGCACCCGGCCCAGACCACCGTCGCCGCGGCCGCCGCCGTCGCCGACGCGGAGGACGAGCCGTGAGCGCGCGGGTCGCCGTGGTGGGAGCGGGGAGCTGGGGGACGGCGCTCGCCAACCTGCTGGCGCGCAAGGGCGTCCCCACCGTGCTCTGGTCGCACGAGGCCGATGTTGCGGAGGGGATCGAGCACGAGCACCGCAACCCGCGCTACCTGACCGAGGTCGCGCTGGACCCGCGGCTGCGCGCCACGGCGCACATGCGCGAGGCGGTGGAGGGGGCGGAGGCGGTGGTGTCGGTGAGCCCTTCGCACGTGGTGCGGCTGGTGATGGCCGAGGCCGCGATCGCCATGCGCCCGGACGCGCTGGTGGTGAGCGCCTCCAAGGGGATCGAGACCGACACGCTGAAGGGGATGGACGGGGTGCTGGAGGACGTGCTCCCGCGCGAGGCGGCGCTGGGGGCCACCTACCTGTCCGGTCCCAGCTTCGCGCTGGAGGTGGGGTTCGGGCAGCCCACGGCGGTGACCATCGCCTCGCGCTCGCCGCGCGCGGCGGAGCGCGCGCAGGAGCTCTTCCAGACGGAGTACTTCCGCGTCTACACCAGCAGCGACGTGCCGGGGGTGGAGCTGGGCGGCGCGCTCAAGAACGTGATCGCCATCGCCGCGGGGGTGGTGGAGGGGCTGGGCTTCGGCAACAACACCCGCGCGGCGCTCATCACCCGCGGCCTGGCGGAGATCACCCGGCTGGGGGTGGCGCTGGGCGCCAACCCGCTGACCTTTGCGGGGCTGGCGGGGATGGGCGACCTGATCCTCACCTGCACCGGCGCGCTCTCCCGCAACCGCTCGGTGGGGGTGGAGCTGGGGCAGGGGCGCAGCCTCCAGGAGATCCTGGGCGGCATGACGCAGGTGGCCGAGGGGGTGCGCACCTCGCGCTCCGCGCGCGACCTCGCGCGCCGGCAGGGGATCGAGATGCCCATCGTGGAGGCGGTGCACGCCGTCCTCTTCGAGGACCTGGACCCGCGCGCGGCGGTGGAGCGCCTGATGCTGCGCGAGCCCAAGGCGGAGCACTGGGGGTGAGGCGCCGCGCCACGCAGCGGGAGTTCTACTCCATCGGCGAGGTGTGCGAGCTGCTGGGGCTGAAGCCGCACGTCCTGCGCTACTGGGAGACGCAGTTCGACGCCTTCTCCCCCGCCAAGAACCGGCAGGGCAACCGCGTCTACCGCGCCCGCGACCTGGAGCTGATCGCCCTGATCCGCCGCCTCGTCCACGACGAGGGCTACACCATCGAGGGCGCCCGCCGCAGGGTGGAGGAGCTGCGCTCCTCCGGCGAGATCCGCGACAGCTCGGCGCGCGCGCTCGAGGACTCGTTCGTGCGCTCGCTGCGCACCGAGCTGGAGGAGATCCTGGAGCTGCTGTGAGGTCGGGATGCCCTCCCGCAAAGCGGAGGGGAGAACGGCTGGCCGCTCCGGCGGGATTCGGTGGCGGGGGTCGTCGGCGGGGCACTCCCTGCGGAAGCGCCAAACTCGCTTCGCTCGGACACGAGTCGCTTCCTCCGGGAGCACCCCACCTCCTCCCGGTCTGCGCCCCAGGTACAGCGTGCCCCCGGCTGGGCGCCCGCGTGAGGGATGCGAGCGCGAAGCGGCGAGACCCGACAGCCGTACCGTCGGGGCTCGCCTCCGTTGGCCGGCGTAGTGTGCCGGCCTACGGAGCCGCAGCCCGACCAGAGCGCCAGCGAGGGGCACGCCCGAACCCGCAGCCGAACGTGGATGCTGATCCTCTGCACGAACGACGACGGCTACCTGGCCCTGGGCCTGGAGGTGCTGGCGGACGCCGCCCGGACCATGGGGACGGTGCGGATCGTCGCGCCCGACCGGGAGCAGAGCGCCACCAGCCACTCGCTCACCATGCACCACCCACTGCGCGCCCGCAGCATCCGCGAGGGGATGCACCACGTGGACGGCACCCCCACCGACTGCGTCGCCC
>DATABU010000005.1:0-7041 GCA_036259415.1 Longimicrobiaceae bacterium | reverse complement strand
GCACCGGGTCCAGGGTGACCGGCGCGGAGCGGAAGGGCGACAAGGTGGTCGTCTCCGTGGAGGGCGCCGAGCCGCTGGAGGCCGACTACCTGCTGGTGTCGGTGGGGCGGCGGGCCTACACGGAGGGAATGGGCTTCGAGGAGGCGGGGATCCGGCTGGAGCGGGGCGTGATCCGGGTGGACGAGCGCTACCACACCGGCGTGGGAAGCGTGTACGCCATCGGCGACGCCATCGGCGGGCGGATGCTGGCGCACAAGGCCGAGGAGGAGGGCGTGGCGGCGGTGGAGTTCGCGGCCGGGAAGCACGGCCACGTCAACTACGACGCGGTGGCGAACGTGGTCTACACCTGGCCGGAGATCGCCTCGGTGGGCGCCACGGAGGAGGAGCTGAAGGAGCGCGGCGTGGAGTACAGGGCCGGCAAGTTCCCGTGGGCCGCCAACGGCCGCGCCAAGGCCATGGCGGAGGCGGACGGCTTCGTGAAGGTGCTCGCCGACGCGAAGACGGACCGCGTCCTGGGGGTGCACATCCTCGGCCCCCGCGCCTCGGACCTCATCGCCGAGGCCGCCCTGGCGCTGGAGTTCGAGGGCTCCGCGGAGGACATCGCCCGCTCGGTGCACGCCCACCCGACGCTTCCGGAGGCGGTCAAGGAGGCGGCGCTGGCGGTGGGCGGGCGGGCCATCCACATCTGAACTGCTCTGAGGTTGGGCGTGCCCCTCGCTGGCGCTCGGGTCGGGCTGCGGCTCCGTAAGCGGGCACACTACGCCCGCTAACGGAGGCGAGCCCCACGGTACTGCTGTGGGTCTCGCCGCTTCGCGCTCGCATCCCTCACGCGGGCGCCCAGCCGGAGCATCTTTTCCGGCCCCTCCCTCGCAAGCGGGGGAGGGGCTTTTGCCGTTGCAGTTTTCAGTTCCGCAGTACCCCTCGAAGTCTGTACGGGGGGAGACTCGCGGGTAGTTTGGCGAGGCTCACCCCGGCGAAGGGAGACCCACAGCAGTTCCGTGGGGCTCCCGAGCCCGCGCAGGAGACGGACGGCAGTATCGTCCGGCTCCGGAGCGGCCCGCCAAAGCCCGACGAACCCGTGAAAGAGGCGCCCCCGGAGTCCCGGAGGCGCCTACGGGCACCAGGAGCGGAACGGTCTACCGCAGGACGGCGGGCGAGAGCCGGTGCTCGTGGATCACGACGCCGCGGGCGGCGAGCGCGTCGATGTACGCCGGGGCCGGCATCGCCTCGTCCGGGGTCCAGACGCCAGGCTGGATCATCCCCTGCGCCTGGAAGGCGCCGGTGATCGCCAGGGAGAAGCCGGTGGTGCGCATCATCGCGGTGATCCCCGTCTTCGGATCGAAGCGGTCGAGCAGGTCCCAGCGGAGCCGCGCGGGCTCGCCGTCCTTGACGCCCTCGGCCTCCACGCGCAGCACCACCATGTCGGGGCTGGCGCGGTAGTCCTTGCGCAGCCGCGGCCCCACGATGGAGATGAACACGTCGCGCGGAACCACCTTCGCCCCCTTCACGTCCACGGGGTCCAGGTCCAGCAGGCCCAGGTCGCGGACGGCCTCCATGATCTTCGCGTGGCCGGGGTAGCGCAGCGTCTTGTACTCCATGGTGGGGACCTTCCCCTCGTAGCTCTGCGCCATGGTGGAGAGCCCCCCCGCGGTGTGGAACGCCTCCAGCGTGCCGGCGCCGGGGAACTCCAGCTCCTCGATCTCGGAGAGCGCCTTCACCTGCGTGGGCTTGCCGTCGCGCAGGACCCAGGAGAGGGTGGTGTAGTAGTCCAGCGCGCCCTCCAGCGAGTAGACGAGCTGGTAGTTCAGCGGGGGCTCGGGGTTCTGCGGGAGCCCGCCCACCTTGATGCGCACGGCCTGGGTCTCGTCCAGGCGGCTGACGCCGTACTGGGCCAGGATGTTGACCATCCCGGGGGCCAGCCCGCAGTCGGGGATCAGGCTGACGCCCCTGGCGCGGGCGCGGTCGTGCAGCTCCTTCTGCTGCAGGACGATCTCGGTGTTGCCACCCAGGTCGCAGAAGTGGGAGCCGGCGTCGATGGCGGCGACGGCCATCCCCAGGTTGAAGTAGTAGGGGAAGGCGCTCATGGTGGCCGTCACCCCCTCCATCGCGGCCCGCACGGCGGCGCGGTCGTTGGCGTCCACCTTCCGCAGGGTGAGGCGGTTGCCGACGTAGGGCTGGAGGAACTCGGGGACGTTGTCGACGTCGATGTCGGCGACGACCACGTCGTAGTCGGTGTGCGCGAGCAGGTCGTACGCACAGGCCGACCCCTGCAGCCCCGCACCGAGCACGAGCATCCGCATACCAGTCGCTCCTTCTCTGAAATGAGACCCGGCGCCTGCGCGGCGCCGGGAGACGTTCGTCGAACCGCGGGCGGCCCCTCATGGTCGCCGCGCGGCAAGATATCGGTCGGGGCGGTGGGGCGCAAAAGCGCTCCGGCACGCGTCGGCGCGTGCCGCGCTCCAGCCGGTCCGGGCGCGCCCGGGCCGCGGCCAGGTTCACGCCGTCGACGTCCTGCAGCCCCCCGCCGTCCACCGTGGCGAAGTTCTCCTCGATCGCGCGCGACGAGGAGCAGGCCCGGCTGCCGGAGCCGGCCGCGAGGTCGGACAGCTCCGGTCCGGGGGACGCGCGCTCAGTCCAGCAGGGACAGCACGTCGCCCGGGGCGGCGAGCATCCAGTCGGGCCGCTCGCGCTCCAGCGCCTCGCGAGGGAACGGCCCCCAGAGGGCCCCGGCCGTGCGGGTCCCCGCCGCCCTTCCCGCCGCCATGTCGTGCGGCGAGTCGCCCACGAACACCGCCTCCTCCGCCCGCACGCCCAGACGCTCCAGCGCGCACAGCACCGGCTCCGGGTGGGGCTTGGGCTGCGCCACGTCCTCCGGGGTGACGACCACGGGGAAGTGGTCCACGATCCCGCAGAGGTCCATCCCCCGCAGCGCGCTCTCCCGGTGCTTGCTGGTGACGATCGCCAGGCGCACACCGCGGCGCCGCAGCTCATCCACGGTCTCCAGGGTGCCGGGGAAGGGGGCGAGCATCACGTCGTGGTGCTCGCGCTGGAAGCCGCGGTAGGTGTCCAGCATGGCCTCCGTCTCGGCCGCGGAGCGGGCGAAGCGCGCGATCTGCGTCTCCAGCGTCATCCCGAAGCCGCTCAGCCACTCCTCGTCCGGGGGCACGTCGCCCAGGTGCGAGGCCATGGTGTGCCGGTAGGAGCGCATGATGAGCTCGGTGCTGTCGGCCAGCGTCCCGTCGAAGTCGTACAGTACCGCCCTGATCCGCATGGTCCCGTCCAGGTGAAGAAGCTCAGCCGATCCCCAGCAGCTCCAGGAGAGCGGGGGTGACGTGGGTGAGGTCGCGCACGCGCTCCGCGAGCGCCTCCCTCCCCCGCCCCGCCGCCAGGGTGGGCACGGGGTTCAGCGTGTGCCCGCCGGCGACGTCCTCCAGGTTGCCGTGGTCGCTGGCGACCACCAGGAGCGCGTCGGCGGGGAGGGCGTCCACCACGCCGCCCAGGAAGGCGTCCACCCGCTCCAGGGCGGCCACCCCCGCCGCCAGGTCGCCGCGGTGGCCGGCGGCATCGGTGTCGTAGTGGGCGAAGAGCGTCACCTCGTGCTCCGCGGCGATCCCGGCCAGGTTGCGGCCCGCCTCCCCCGCCGTCACGTCGGGAACCTCCACCCCCAGCTCGGCGCGCCAGCGCTCGTTGGTGATGGAGGACGCCACGGCGCGGCCGGCGCGCAGCTCCTCGCGGTCCCGCCCCAGCAGCCCCGCCGCGTGCGCCGCCAGCGGCGCCGCCGCCGGCCTCCGCCCCACGAACACGTCCAGCCCGAAGCGGTGGATGGGGTACGCGTTGGCGAAGGCCGCGCTCCGCCCCGCCCGGACCGCGCGGGCCAGCAGGCTCTCCGCCGCGAGCACGGGCCGCAGCCCCGTGGGCACCCACGCGCCGAAGTGCCGTCCGAACCCGGCCGGCGCGTTGACGCCGGTGAGCAGCGCCGTCTGCCCCGTCCCGCTCTGCGGCCGCCCCGCGACGCCCAGCCTCGCGTCCGTCGCCGCCAGCACCGCCCCCGGCGCGACGATGTGCCCGCCTCCGTCCATCTGCTCCCGGAGCGGCAGGCGCCCGCCGAGCAGCCCTCGCAGCCGCGGGAGCCGCGCCGCCGCGAACGGGTTCGCCGCCGGGTCGTCCGCGCCGATCCCCACCCCGTCGACGAAGACGAGTAGCACGCGCCCTGGCGCGCCGCGGGGATCGGGATGTGGGCTCATGGGCCGCACAATCTAAGGCAGCCGGCGGGTCGGCCACAGGGGAGCCCGGGGAGGGCCCGGCGCGGCCCCCGCCCGGCTCGCCGAATGGACGCAGGGCCGGCCCCCCACACCAAACCCCTCCCCCGCAAGCGAGGGAGGGGCTTTCTCGTTGTTTGCAGTTCCCTGCCGTTCCCACCCGATGTGCGGGGGGAGACTCGCCGGCCGTTTGGCGAGGCTCCCCCCGGCGGAGGGAGACCCACAGCCGTTCCGTGGGGCTCCCGCAGCCCGCGCAGGAGACGGACAGCCGTACCGTCCGGCTCCGGAGCGGCCCGCCAGCACCGGACGAAGACCTCCGAACCCCCCACCCCCTGCCGGGTACAGGAGGCGCGCCATCGCACCACCCGTCTACCAGAGCACCCGCGGTCCGCCCGGATGAACTCGCACGCCCTGAACGTCCTCGAATACCGGGAAGCCCTCGACGTCGTCGCCCGCCACGCCTCCTCCGCGCTGGGGGCGGACTCGGTGCGCGCCCTGGAGCCCTCCGCGGACGCCGCCTGGATCGAGGACGAGCTCGCGACGGTGGGCGAGATGATGCGCTTCCTCGGCCGCGACGAGGGGTGGGGCGTGCCAGCCGTCCCCGACGCCCGGGAGCCGCTGAAGCGCCTGCGCATCGAGGGGAGCGTGCTGGACGGCCGCGCCCTCCGCGACGTGGGCGCGCTGCTCGCCTCGGCCCGCGTGGTGCGGCGCTCCCTGCTCCCCGCCGCGGAGGCGTACCCCACGCTGGGCGGACTGGCCGGGCGGATGCTCCAGCTGGAGAAGGAGGAGGCCGAGATCGAGCGCATCCTGGACGAGCACGGCGAGGTGCGCGACGGCGCCTCGCCGGAGCTGTACCGGCTGCGCCGCGACATCAAGGGGACGCGCGGCCGCATCGTGGAGCGGCTGAGCTCGTACGCGTCCTCGCTCCCGCCGCAGTACCAGGTGGCGGACGCCTCGGTGACCGTGCGCGAGGGCCGCTACGTGATCCCCATCCGCCGCGAGGGGCGCGGCGAGGTGGGCGGGATCGTGCACGACGAGTCCGGCACCGGCGCAACGCTCTTCGTGGAGCCGCCGGTCGCGGTGGAGATGATGAACCGCCTGCGCGAGCTGGAGGCGGCGGAGAGCCGCGAGGTCCTGCGCATCCTCCGCGAGGCGACGGCGCGCCTGCGGCCGCACCAGCCCGGGCTCGTGGGGACGCTGGAGACGCTGGTGCGGCTGGACTCGGTGTTCGCCCGGGCGCGCTACGCCCGCCGCGCCGAGGCCGCCATCCCGGCGGTGCTCCCCGCGGGGACCGAGGAGTACGTGGTGGTGCGCGGCTTCCACCCCGTCCTGCTGGCGCGGGGCGAGGCCGTGGTCCCCTTCGACCTGCGCATGGACCCGGGGGAGCGCACGCTGCTCATCTCCGGCCCCAACACCGGCGGCAAGACGGTCCTCCTCAAGGCGGTGGGGCTGATCTCGCTGCTGGCGCAGAGCGGCGTGGTCCCGCCGGTGGCGGCGGGCTCGCGCCTGCCGGTCTTCCGCGACGTGTTCGCGGACATCGGCGACGAGCAGTCCATCGAGGCGTCGCTCTCCACCTTCTCGGCGCACCTCAAGAACCTGCGGGAGATCCTGGACCGCGCCGGGTGGGAGTCGCTGGTGCTGACCGACGAGATCGGGAGCGGCACCGACCCGGTGGAGGGCGGGGCGCTGGCCGCCTCCATCCTGGTGGAACTGACGCGCCGCTCGGCGTTCACCGTCGCCACCACGCACCTGGGGCAGCTCAAGCTGCTGGCCACCGAGGAGCGGGGGATCGTGAACGCCTCGCTCCAGTTCGACGCGGAGCGGCTGCAGCCCACCTACCGGCTGGTGAAGGGGCTCCCGGGGCGCTCCTACGGGCTGGCGATCGCGCGGCGGCTGGGGCTCCCCCCGGTGGTGCTGGAGCGCGCCGAGGCCACCCTGCCGCAGGGAGAGCGCGACGTGGCGAAGCTGCTCCTGGACCTGGAGGCCAAGGAGCAGCGCCTGGCCGCGGAGACGGTCCGCGCCGAGGCGCGCCTGCGCGAGACGGAGGCGCTGAAGGCGGAGCTGGAGGAGCGGACGCGGGAGCTGGCCCGCCGCGAGAAGGACGCGGAGCGCCGCGCCCGGCAGCAGGCACGCGACCTCCTGCTCAAGGCGCGCGCCGAGGTGGAGGAGGCGATCCGCGGGGTGCGCGACGCCGCCGACGCCGCCCAGCTGGACGAGGCCGCCCGCGCCGCCCGCCGCCGGGTGGAGGAGGCCGCCTCCCGCCAGAAGGAGCGCGTCCCTCGCGAGGCGAAGCGCCCCGCCCGGGGCGGCGGCGGGAAGCCCCGCGAGGTGGAGCTGGAGGCGGGGGTGCGGGTGCGCATCGAGTCGCTGGGGCGCACCGGCACGGTGGTGGAGTTGCGCGACGGCAAGGCCATGGTGGAGGCGGGGTCGCTGCGGATGCTCCTGCCGCGCGACGACCTGTCCGTGCTCCCCGCGGGCGACCAGGAGTCGAAGCCGCGGCAGAGCGGCTGGGGCGGCGGCTACGCCTCCTCCGGCGGCGACGCGCACCCGGAGGTGGACCTGCGCGGCCTGCGCGTGGACGAGCTGGAGATCCGCCTGGGCAGGGCGATGGACGACGCGATCCTGGCCGGGCTCCCCACCTTCCGCATCATCCACGGCAAGGGGACGGGGGCGCTGCGCGAGCGGGTGCAGGAGCTGTTGAAGCACGACCGCCGCGTGCGCGTGCACCGCCCCGGCGAGCTGTTCGAGGGCGGGACGGGCGTGACGGTGGTGGAGTTCGCTT
>DATABU010000004.1:0-4456 GCA_036259415.1 Longimicrobiaceae bacterium | reverse complement strand
CGCAGGACACGGTCCGCGCCGACACCGTGGCGGCGCTGCTCGTCCCGGTGGGGGCGGTGGAGGCGGCCCGCGTCTTCGTGGTCGCCCGGGCCACCGACGTGGCCGGCAACGCCCGCGCCGACACCGTCGCCATCAACACCGCCGTCATCCGGGGGCAGCGGATCGCGCTGGAGTTCCCGCGCGACCGCATCGTGGACATGGTGAGCGACGGCGAGCGGCTCTTCTTCTCCAACTTCTCCCGCAACCGGGTGGAGGTCATGGACCTCAGCACCGAGGCCCGGTCCAGCTTCCGCGTGGGGTCGCAGCCCTGGGGGCTGGCGCTGAGCCCCGACAGCTCCACGCTGTACGTGGCGAACAGCGGAGGGACCAACGTGTCGGTGATCGGCCTGGCCGCGGGTACCCTGGCCGAGGACGAGAGCCGGCGGATCCAGACGCCCAACATCCAGCTCTTCGACGTGCCGTTCTCCAACGACTCGGTGGACGTCGTCGACGAGAGCGGCCGCAAGAGCAAGATCGCGGCGCTGGTGCCGTCGAGCGTGACGGTGCACGACTACAGCGACCGGCCGCAGTTCATCGCCCAGACGGTGAGCGGGGAGCTCCTCTACTCCACCGTTCCCACCGGGACCGCGCCCGTGGGGACCATCCGCCGGCGGCGGAACGACGGGACGGTGGAGATGTTCGTGGACTACGCGCGCCGCGACCAGTCGAAGCGGCTGGTGATCCTCAACGCGCGGGGCGCCGGGCTGGTGGAGGGGACGCCGAACCGCCTGGCCGTCGCCACCAAGGAGGGCCACCAGCTGCTCGGCTTCGTGGACCAGGTCGAGGCGGAGCTGCTGCGGCTCGGCTCCGAGACCCGCTTCGAATACCACCTGAACCTGGACGACATCGGGCTGCGGGACACCACCTTCGTCAGCGTGAGCGGCGACCACCGCTCCGTGGCCTTCGGCGAGGGCGCGGCCGACCCCGGCCGCATCATCCTGTTCCGCGAGTCGGCGGGCGGGCTCCTGGTGCGGAGCGGCGACACGGGCGACCTGGTGGGCAACGCCGCTGAGCGCGTGATCGGGCTGGCGCTCAACCGCGACGGCACGCTCGGCGCCGCGCGCGGCCAGCAGGCGTACTTCTTCAACCCGGACCTGCGCCTGGTGGGTGTGACCACCACCGGCGCGCCCTTCGGCGGCGTGGCGCTGCACCCGGGGCACCTGGGGTACCCGTCCACCCCGGCGGCGTCGCGCCTGGCCTTCGTGCCCGGCCGGGACGACAACGGGTCGGCGTACCTGGACGTGCTGGACACCTTCAACTTCTTCCGCCGCAACCGGGTGTTCCTGCGCGAGCTCATCACGGGCCCGATCGTGGCCGTGCCGGCGCCCGCGGGGAGCGGCCAGGCGATGCGGGTGTACGGCGTCACGGCCGGCGGGCTGCTCCGCGTGGACCTGGCCCAGGCCGACCTGCAGTAGCCGCCGCGGGCGGGACCGTCCGCCCCGCCGGGGGCCTGGCGCGCGCCGGGCCCCCGGTGTTTTATTGTCGGCATGAGCATGTTCCGATTCACCACCGCGGGGGAGTCCCACGGCCCGGCGCTCGCCGCCGTCGTGGAGGGAGTCCCGGCCGGGCTGCGCCTGGAGGCGGAGCACGTGGACCGCGAGCTGCAGCGCCGCCAGGGCGGATACGGCCGGGGCGGGCGCATGCGCATCGAGTCCGACCGGGCGGAGATCCTCTCCGGGGTCCGCCACGGCGAGACGCTGGGCTCGCCGGTCACGCTCCTGGTCCGCAACCGCGACTGGGCCAACTGGACCGTCGCCATGTCCGCGGCGCCGCTGGAGGAGCCGGCCGACGACGAGGCGCTGCGGCGGGTCCACTTCCCGCGCCCTGGCCACGCCGACCTGGTGGGCGCGCTCAAGTACGAGCGCACCGACGCCCGAGACATCCTGGAGCGGGCCTCCGCCCGCGAGACCACCATGCGCGTGGCCGCGGGGGCGGTGGCGAAGCGCCTCCTGGCGGAGCTGGGGATCACGGTGGGTAGCCACGTGGTGGCGCTCGGCGGGATCCGCGCCGAGGTGCCGGATACGCTCCCAGAGGACCTGAACGCCGCCTCCGACCCGTCGCCGGTCCGCTGCCTGGACCCGGAGGCGGAGGGGCGGATGATCGAGGCCATCGACGCCGCCAAGCGCGAGGGCGACACCCTGGGCGGCGTGGTGGAGGTGGTGGCGCGCGGCCTCCCCGCCGGGCTGGGCTCGCACGTCTCCTGGGACCGCAAGCTGGACGGGCGGCTGGCCGCCGCGCTGATGTCGGTGCAGGCCATCAAGGGGGTGGAGGTGGGGCTCGGCTTCGAGGCGGCCATGCGCCCCGGCTCGCGGGTGCACGACCCCATCGTCCGCGACCCGGCGGCGGACGGGGGCGGCTACGGGCGCGGCTCCAACCACGCGGGCGGGCTGGAGGGGGGGATCACCACCGGGGCCCCGCTGGTGGTCCGCGCCGCCATGAAGCCCATCTCCACGCTGATGCGCCCGCTCCGCACCGTGGACCTTCGCACCGGCGAGCCCGGCGAGGCGGTCCGCGAGCGCTCGGACGTTTGCGCCGTCCCCGCCGCCGGGGTGGTCGCCGAGGCGATGGTCGCCATCGTGCTGGCCGGGGCCGTGCTGGAGAAGTTCGGGGGCGACTCCGTCTCCGAGATCGTCCGCAACCACCGGGGCTATGCCGCCCGGATCGCGGAGCGGTGTGCCGGCGTCTGACCCCTCCCCGGGGGCGGTGGACCGGGTCGTGCTGGTGGGCTTCATGTGCTCCGGGAAGACCACGGTCGCCGCGGAGCTGGCCCGGCGGCTGGGGTGGGAGCACCTCGACCTGGACCGGGTGATCGAGGCGCGGGAGGGCCGCACGGTCCGCGAGATCTTCCGCGAGGAGGGGGAGGCCCGCTTCCGCGAGCTGGAGGCCGAGGCGACGGCGGAGGTGGCGGCGCGGCGCGGCGTGGTCCTCGCCCCGGGAGGCGGGTGGATCACCAACCCGGCGCTCCTGGAGCGGCTGGGGCCGGGGACGCTTGCGGTGTGGCTGCGGGTGTCCCCCGAGACGGTCGTCGAGCGCGCCGGCCCCGTCCGCGAGGCGCGCCCCCTGCTGGACGTCCCGGACCCGTTCGGCGCGGTCCGGCGCCTCCTGGCCGAGCGGGAGCCGCTCTACCGGCTCGCCGGCTTCGCCGTATCCACCGACGCGCTGGACCCGGCCTCCGTCGCCTCCCTGATCGAGAACGAGATCCATACGCGCGGCGCCGCCCCCCGCGGGTGACGCCGACGGCATCAAGCGAGAGAATGGCATCCACGCAGAAGAAGCGCCTGGTGGTGGTGGAGTCCCCCACCAAGGCGAAGACCATCCGCGGCTTCCTCCCCGAGGGGTACCGCGTCGCCGCCTCCATGGGGCACGTGCGCGACCTCCCCGAGTCGGCCGCCGAGATCCCCGCCGCCCTCAAGGGGAAGGACTGGGCGCGCCTGGGGGTGGACGTGGAGCACGACTTCGAGCCGCTCTACGTGATCCCCGCCTCCAAGAAGAAGGTGGTGGGCGAGCTGCGGTCCATGCTCCGCGACGTGGACGAGCTGGTGGTCGCCACCGACGAGGACCGCGAGGGCGAGAGCATCGGCTGGCATCTCGTGCAGGTGCTGAACCCCCGCGTCCCCATCTCCCGCATCGTCTTCCACGAGATCACCCCGGAGGCGATCCGGGAGGCGATCCGCTCGCCGCGCCAGATCGACGAGGACCTGGTGCGCGCGCAGGAGACGCGCCGCATCCTGGACCGGCTGGTGGGCTACACCCTCTCGCCGCTGCTCTGGAAGAAGATCGCGGGCGGGCTCTCCGCCGGGCGGGTGCAGTCGGTGGCGGTGCGCCTCCTGGTGCAGCGCGAGCGGGAGCGCCGCGCCTTCCGCTCCGCCACCTACTGGGACCTCAAGGCGACGCTGCTCAGGGAAGCCGCCGCCTTCTCGGCGGTGATGGTGGCGCTCTCCGGCAAGCGCCTGGCTACCGGCAAGGACTTCGACGAGAACACCGGGAAGCTGCGCGCCGACCGCGACGTCGTGCTGCTGGACGAGGCGCAGGCCCGCGCGCTCCGCGAGCGCCTGCGCGGGGTGCCCTGGCAGGTGACCGAGACGGAGGAGAAGCCGTACGTCCGCCGCCCGTACCCGCCCTTCACCACCTCCACGCTGCAGCAGGAGGCCAACCGCAAGCTGCGGCTCTCCTCGCGCGACACCATGCGCATCGCGCAGCGGCTGTACGAGGAGGGGTTCATCACCTACATGCGGACGGACTCGGTCCACCTCTCGGAGCAGGCCATCACGGCCGCGCGGGGGCGGATCCGCGCCAGCTACGGCCCGGAGTACCTGAGCCCGCAGCCGCGGCAGTTCACCACCAAGAGCAAGGGCGCGCAGGAGGCGCACGAGGCCATCCGCCCCGCCGGCACCGAGATGAAGACGGCGGAGGAGCT
>DATABU010000003.1:0-13257 GCA_036259415.1 Longimicrobiaceae bacterium | reverse complement strand
GGGATCCACTCGAACTCCTCCCGGTGCCGCCGGTAGACCGCGTCCAGCAGCACCAGCGCCGCGGACACCGGCCGGTACGCGTCCCGGTCCGTCGCCACGAGCCGCACCCCGCGCAGCGGCACGCCCGCGAACTTCCCGTCCCCCGGCCGCTCCGGCGTGAAGCTCACCGCCTCGAACCGTACCCCCGGCAGATGGCGCATGTTCATCTCCCGCGCGACCTCGACGGCGTCCAGCCACGGCGCCCCCACCTGCTCGAACGGGTGCGACGACCCGCGCCCCACCGACAGGCTGGTTCCCTCGAAGAACACCGTCCCCGGGTAGTGGACCGCCGACTCCAGCCGCGGGACGTTGGGCGAGGGCGCCACCCAGGGGAGGCCCGTCCGGTCGAACGGGACGTCGCGCCGCCACCCCGCCGCCGGGACGACGGTCGGCTCGGCGCCGATCCCGAACTCCCGGTTGAAGAGCCGCGCCAGCTCCCCCGCCGTCATCCCGTGCCGCGAGGGGATCGGGTACATCCCCACGAAGGTGGCGAAGGCGGTGTCCAGCAGCGCGCCCTCCACCACGGTCCCCCCGATGGGGTTGGGCCGGTCCAGCACCACGAAGGGGATCCCCGCCTCGGCGGCGGCCTGCATCCCCAGCGCCATGGTGTAGACGTAGGTGTACTGCCGCGCGCCCACGTCCTGGATGTCGAAGACCAGCGCCTCCACGCCGCGCAGCATCTCCGGCGTGGGCTTGCGCGTCTCGCCGTAGAGCGAGTGGACGGGGAGCCCGGTGCGAGGGTCCGTGCCGGAGGCCACCTTCTCGCCCGGGGCGGCCGCGCCGCGGATGCCGTGCTCGGGGGAGAAGAGCGCCACCAGCTCCAGATCGTCCGAGGCGGCCAGCCGGTCGATGGTGAGCGTCCCCGCCCGGTCCACCCCGGTCTGGTTGGTGATGAGCCCCACGCGCTTCCCACGAACCGCCGCGGGCGGGTCCGCCAGGAACACCTCCACTCCCGGGCGCACCTCCGCCGTGGGGGCGGGCGCTCCGGGGGGCGCCGCCGGGGCGCAGGCGGAGACGAGCAGGATCACGGTCGCGGGTCGCAGCGCTCTCATCGCGGGACACGGTGGAGGTGGCGTCGGCAGGGAGGTCCGACAAGCTATGGCGGGGCCGGTACCGTGCAAGTGCCGGCGCGGGTGGAGCTCTGCTTGACGCGCCCCGCGGCCGGGCGTACGATACCCGGAAATCACCCGCAGACCTGCCTTTTCACGGAGACCCGATGTTCCGCTCCCGCCATCCGGCCGCGCTCCTGGGGGCCGCGGCCGTGGCGGTGCTCGCCGCCTGCGCGCCCGGCACGCAGGCGGCTTCCGCACCGCTCTCCCGGGCGGCGGCCGGTCCGCTCCCCGGGTCCGGGCCGGCCGACACTGCCTGGGTGGAGCGCACCCTGGCGGGGCTCACCCTGCGCCAGAAGGTCGCGCAGCTGGTGATCCCCTGGGTGGGCGGGGAGTACGCGGCCACGGACTCGCCCGAGTTCGAGCGGGTGGCGCGGTGGGTGGAGGAGGACGGGATCGGCGGGGTCGTCATCTCCATCGGGCTGCCGCACAGCTACGCGGCCAAGCTCAACGAGCTGCAGCGGCGCGCCCGCGTCCCCCTGCTGGTGACCACCGACATGGAGACCGGGCCGGGGATGCGCCTGGCCGGCGTCTACTCGCTCCCGCACCTGCTCCCGCAGGGCGGCGGCACGGTGGTCCCGCCGGCGATGGCGCTGGGCGCCGCCGGCTCCGACTCGCTGGCGTACGAGGCGGGGCGCGTGCTGGCCGGGGAGGCGCGGGCGGTGGGGGTGCACGTCACCTTCGGGCCGGTGCTGGACGTGAACTCCAACGCGGCCAACCCCATCATCAACACCCGCTCCTTCGGCGAGGACCCGGAGCGGGTGGCGCGGCTGGGGAGCGCGCTGCTGCGCGGAGTGCGCTCCGGCGGGGTGCTGACCGTGGCGAAGCACTTCCCGGGGCACGGCGACACCGAGGCGGACTCGCACATCGAGCTGCCCACCATCGCCGCCGACCGGGCGCGGCTGGACACCGTGGAGCTGGTCCCCTTCCGCGCCGCGGTGGAGGCGGGGCTGGACGGGATGATGATCGCCCACATCGCCGTGACCGGGGTGGAGGGGAGCGACGCGCCGCCGGCCTCCGTCTCGAAGCATTTCGTCACCGGGGTGCTCAAGGAGGAGATGGGCTTCGGCGGGCTGGTGTTCACCGACGCGATGGACATGGGCGGGGTGACGCGCCGCTACGGCCGCACCGAGCCGCTGGTGCTGGCGCTGGAGGCCGGCGCGGACGTCCTCCTCCAGCCGCTCGACGCCCGGGAGGCGATCGACTCCGTGACGGCCGCGGTCCGCTCCGGGCGGCTCCCCGAAGCGCGCATCGACCACTCGGTGCGGCGGGTGCTGCACGCCAAGGCGCGGCTCGGCCTCGCGGAGCGGCGCCTGGTGGACCTGGAGGCCGTGGACGAGCGGGTGGGGACGCGGAGCCACCGTGCCGTCGCCGAGCAGATCGCCCGCCGCTCCATCACCCTGGCGCGCGACGAGCGCGGGCTGGTGCCGCTCCCGGCGGGGGCGCGGCGCGTCCTCTCCGTCACTTACGCCGAGGTGGCCGACCTGGTCGCCGGGCGCGCCTTCGACCGCGAGCTGGCCGCGGCCGGGGTGCAGGTGTCCGCCGCTCGCGTGGACGACCGCAGCCTCCCCGCGGAGTTCGAGGCCCTGCGCCGCCGTGCCGACTCGGCGGACGTGGTCGTCGCCTCGGCGTACGTCTCCCCGCGCGAGCACCGCGGCACGGTGGGCGCGGCGGGCGGCTTCCCGGCCTGGGTGGAGGCGCTCTCCGCGGCGGGGAAGCCCGTGGTGGCCGTCACCTTCGGCAGCCCGTACCTGGTCTCCGCCTATCCGTCCGTCCCCGCCTACCTGCTCGGCTGGGGCGGCGCGGAGGTCAGCCAGCGGGCGGCCGCGCGCGCGCTCCTGGGCCGCGCGCCGATCACGGGCACCCTGCCCATCAGCATCCCGCCGTCGCTGCCCCGGGGGACGGGGATCCGGAGGGAGGTGAGAGAATGATGCCCGGGCGTGCCCCCGGCTGCGCCGGGGTCGGGCTGCGGCTCCGTAGGGCAGCACACTACGCTGCCCAACGGAGGCGAGCCCCGACGGAACCGCTGTCGGGTCTCGCCCCTCCGGGCTCGCATCCCTCACGCGGGCGCCCAGCCGGGGGCGGGGCTGCTCGCGGTACAAATCGAACAGGTCTCGTATGAGAGAGGTCCGACGGACGATCCGGGGCGCCGCCGGCGTCCTCCTTCTCGGCGCCGCGGCGGCGTGCGTGCCGGCGACGCCGCCACCGCCCCCCGCGCCCGTGCGACTCCCCGCGACCGCGCTCCTCGTCTCCGCGCCGCCGGAGGCGGTGGGGCTGGCGCCCTCGCTCACGGCGCGGGTGGACTCGGTGGCGCGGGCGGCGGTGGCGGACCGGGCGGCCCCGGCCATCGCGGTGGCGGTCGGGCGCTTCGGGCGGCTGGTGCACTCGCGCGGGTACGGGCGCACCGACTGGGCGCCCCGCTCGCCCGAGGTGACGGACAGCACCATCTTCGACCTGGCCTCGCTCACCAAGGTGGTCGCCACCACCACGGCGGCCATGATCCTGGAGGACGAGGGCCGGCTCCAGCTGGACCGGCCGGTGGCCTTCTACGTCCCGGAGCTCACCGACACCCTGAAGCAGGGGATCACGGTCCGGCAGATCCTCACGCACCGGGGCGGGTTCGAGGCGTTCGCGCCGCTGTACCTGGACACCCGGGGACAGGCGGAGTACCTGCGCAAGATCAACGAGCGCCCGCTGAAGCACGTCCCCGGCACGGAGACGGTCTACAGCGACTGGGACCTGATCCTCATGCAGCGGGTCATCGAGCGCATCTCCGGGCAGACGCTGGACGAGTTCACCCGGGCGCGCATCTTCCGCCCGCTGGGGATGCGCGACACCGGGTTCCGCCCCGCGCCCGCGCTGCGGCCGCGCATCGCCGCCACCGAGGTGGACCGCCGGCGCGGCGGGCTCATCCAGGGCGAGGTGCACGACCCCAACGCCTGGGCCCTCGGCGGGGTGGCGGGGCACGCGGGGCTCTTCTCCTCGGCGCGCGACCTGGCCGTGTTCGCGCAGATGATGCTGAACAACGGGGAGTACGGCGGCGTGCGCATCGTCCGCCCGGAGACGGTGGCGCGCTGGACGGCGACGCAGTTCGCGGGCTCCAGCCGCGCGCTGGGATGGGACACGCCCTCCGGGCGGTCCAGCGCGGGGCGCTTCTTCGGGCCGCGCAGCTACGGGCACACCGGCTACACCGGCACCTCGCTCTGGATGGACCCGGAGCGGGGGGTGTTCGTGGTGCTCCTCACCAACCGGGTGAACCCCACGGCCGAGAACCAGAAGCACGTCCCGCTGCGCCGCAGCGTGGCGGACGCGGTGATGGAGGCGGTCACGGACGCGCCGCTCACCGACTGGGAAGGCCGGAGGGGCGGGTGAGCCTGGCGCCCGGGGACTGGCTGGTGGTCGCGGCGTACTTCCTGGTCTCCGGCGCGATCGGGCTCTGGTTCGCGCGGCGGGGCGGGCGGTCGCTGGCGGACTACTTCGTCTCCGGGCGCTCGCTCCCCTGGTGGCTGGCGGGGACCTCCATGGTGGCCACCACCTTCGCGGCGGACACCCCGCTGGCGGTCACCGGGATGGTGGCGGAGCACGGGGTGGCGGGGAACTGGCTCTGGTGGAACATGGTGATGAGCGGGATCCTCACCGTGTTCTTCTACGCCCGGCTCTGGCGGCGGGCGGAGGTGCTCACCGACGCCGAGTTCGCCGAGATCCGCTACGCCGGCAGGCCGGCGGCCTTCCTGCGCGCCTTCCGCGGGCTGTACCTGGCGCTCCCGGTGAACCTGATCGTCATGGGGTGGGTGAACCTGGCGATGGTGAAGATCCTGGACGTGACGCTGGGGATGGACCCCTGGACCTCGCTCCTTCTCCTCTTCCTGGTCACGGCCGCGTACGCGGCGCTCTCCGGGCTCTGGGGCGTGGTGGTCACCGACTTCGTGCAGTTCGGGATCGCCATGGCGGGCTCGGTGGCGCTGGCCTGGTTCGCGATCGGCGCCGTGGGGGGGATGGACGGGCTGCGCGCGGGGCTGGCCGCGCGCTACGGCTCGGCCGAGCCGATGCTGGCCTTCTTCCCGCCGGCGGACGCGGCGTGGATGCCCGCGATCACCCTGGTGGTGTTCCTGGGGGTGCAGTGGTGGGCGGCGTGGTACCCGGGCGCGGAGCCGGGCGGCGGGGGATACGTGGCGCAGCGCATCTTCAGCGCGCGCACCGAGCGCGACGGGGTACTGGCGACGCTCTGGTTCAACGTGGCCATGTACGCGGTGCGGCCCTGGCCCTGGATCCTGGTGGCGCTCGCCTCGCTGGTGCTCTATCCGGGGCTGGCGGACCCCTCCACCGGCTACGTCCGGGCCATGGTGGACCTCCTCCCCACGCCGCTGAAGGGGCTGATGCTGGCCTCGTTCGCCGCGGCCTACATGTCCACCATCTCCACGCAGCTCAACTGGGGCGCCTCGTACCTGGTGAGCGACGTGTACCTGCGCTTCGTGGACCCCGGCGCCCCGGAGCGGCGGCGGGTGGCGGTCTCCCGCGCGGCCACCGTGCTCCTGTTCGCCCTCTCGGCGCTGGTGACCAGCCGGCTCTCCAGCATCGAGGGCGCGTGGAGGATCCTGATCGCGCTGGGGGCGGGCACCGGGCTGGTGTACATCCTGCGGTGGTACTGGTGGCGGATCAACGCCTGGACGGAGATCTCCGCCATGCTCGCCTCGCTGGCGGCGTCGCTGGCGCTCCAGGGCGTCTTCGGCCTCGACTCCGCCGACCCGCGGCAGTTCGCGCTCCTCATGCTCGGCACCGTGGCGATCACCACCGTCGTGTGGGTGGCGGCGACCTTCCTGACCCCGCCGGTCCCCGAGGAGACGCTGGTGGCGTTCTACCGCCGCGTCCGCCCGGGCGGCCCCGGCTGGCGCCGCGTGGCCGCGGCCGCCGGGTACGGCCCGGAGCCCATCGCCGGCGGCGCGCTGAGCTGGACGGGCTGGGTGGCCGGGGTGGTGGCGGTGTACGCCACGCTCTTCGGCACCGGGCGCATCCTCTTCGGGGAGACGGCGCAGGGCGCCGGGCTCCTCCTGCTGGGCGCGGCCGCCTTCGGCTGGATCGCGCGCACCCTGCGCGCCGCGGAGCCCCCGGCTCCCACGGCGCCGCACCGGGAAGCATCAACCCAGGCAATCGCTGCGAGGTAAGCATATCATGGCGCAAGTCCGCGAGCGGGTCCCCGTTGTCATCGTGGAGTACGACGAGATCGCGCGCACCGTCGCCCACCGCATCGCCGAGGTGATGCGCGCCAAGCGCGAGGCCGGCGGCACGCCGGTGCTCGGCCTGGCGACCGGGAGCACCCCCATCGGCATCTACCGGGAGCTGATCCGCATGCACCGCGAGGAGGGGCTCGACTTCTCCGACGTGGTGACCTTCAACCTGGACGAGTACTACCCGATGGACCCGGAGAGCATCCACTCGTACCACCGGTACATGTGGGAGAACCTCTTCGAGCACATCAACGTCCGGCGCGAGAACGTGCACCTGCCCCGGGGCGACGTGCCGCGCGAGGAGGTGGAGGCGCACTGCGAGGCGTACGAGCGGGCCGTGCGCGACCACGGCGGGATCGACTTCCAGATCCTGGGGATCGGCAAGACCGGGCACATCGGCTTCAACGAGCCCGGCTCCGGCGTGGAGTCGCGCACCCGCCTGCTGGCGCTGGACACGGTGACCCGCCGCGACGCGGCCGCCGACTTCTTCGGCGAGGACAACGTCCCCATGGAGGCCATCACCATGGGCGTCGCCAGCATCCTGGACGCCCGCGAGGTCGCCCTGATCGCCACCGGCGAGCACAAGGCCGCCGTCGTGCAGCGCGCGGTGGAGGGGGAGCCCGACCCGGACGTGGCGGCCACCTACCTGCAGCGGCATCCCAACGCCGTATTCTACCTGGACCCCGCGGCGGCGGCGGACCTCACCCGCATCAAGACCCCCTGGGTGGTGGGCGAGGTGCGCTGGGACCGCAAGCTGGAGATCGAGGCCGTGATCTGGCTCAGCCAGATGACCGGGAAGAGCATCCTCAAGCTGGACACCAACGACTACCGGGAGCACCACCTCTCCGCGCTAGTGGCGCGCTACGGCTCGGCGGGGCCGCTCAACGGCGAGGTCTTCAACGCGCTCCTCACGAAGGTGCGCGGCCGGAGCCGCCTCCCCGCCGGCAAGCGGATCATCGTCTTCTCGCCGCACCCGGACGACGACGTGATCTCCATGGGCGGCATCCTAAACAAGCTGCACCAGAACGAGAACCGGATCGTCGTCGCCTACCAGACCTCGGGGAACATCGCGGTCTTCGACCACGAGGTGCGGCGCTACCTGGACTTCATGCGCCGCTTCGACCGCGACTTCCACCTGGCCAACGGCAAGGTGGCCGAGTTCACCGACCGTGTGGAGGGCTTCCTGGACGGCAAGCGCCCGGGGCAGGTGGACATCCCCGAGGTGCAGCAGATCAAGCAGCGCATCCGCGAGGCGGAGGCGGTCTCCGGCATCGAGACCTTCGGGATGACGCGCGAGCAGGCGTGCTTCCTGAACCTCCCCTTCTACCAGACGGGGAAGGTGCGCAAGGACCCCATCGGCCCGCGCGACGTGGAGATCACCCTGGAGCTGCTGGAGCGGGAGCGCCCGGAGATCATCTTCGTGGCCGGCGACCTCTCCGACCCGCACGGCACCCACCGCATGTGCCTGCAGGCGGTGGAGCGGGCGCTGCAGGAGTACTCTGGCGAGCAGCCGGAGGTCTGGTACTACCGCGGGGCCTGGCAGGAGTGGGCCGTCTCCGAGGCGGACGTGCTGGTGCCCATGTCCGAGGAGGAGCTGCGGGTGAAGACGCTCGCCATCTTCAAGCACCAGAGCCAGAAGGACCGCGCGCCCTTCCCGGGGCAGGACGACCGCGAGTTCTGGCAGCGGGTGCAGGAGCGCAACACCGCCACCGCGCGCATCGTGGACCGGCTGGGGCTCCCCGAGTACTACGCCATGGAGGCGTACGTCGTCCGCCGCAACGGCGCGCCGCTGGAGACGGAGACCATCTCAACCGCGCAGCTCGCCGCGCCCCCGCGGATGCGCCGCGCCACCGACCACCCCGGCGTCACGGCGGTCCCCCCGGGCGGCGACGAGCCCGGCGAGGTGGGCGGGCAGACGGTCCTGGAAGCGGGGGCGCGCTGACTTGACGCCCCGATTCCTGGCCGGCGTGGACGGGGGAGGCACCAAGACCCTCGTCGCCCTGGCCGACGAGAGCGGCCGCGAGCTGGCGCGCCGGACGGGGCCTGCGGGGCTGGTGGACCCGCGCCACCCCGAGGTCGCGGCCCAGACGGTGGCCTCCGTGGTCCGCGAGGCCATGCGCGGGGCGGGGCTCGACGCCCCGCTGGAGGTGCTCTGCGCCGGGCTGGCCGGGGTGGGGAACCTGGCCGAGCGCGAGGCGGTGCGGCAGGCGCTACTCGCCTCCGGGGTGGCCGCGCGGGTGGAGGTGGTCACCGACGGCCAGACGGCGCTGGAGGGCGCGCTCGGCGGCGGGGCGGGGATCCTGCTCATCAGCGGCACCGGCTCCGTGGCCTACGGGCGCGGCGAGGACGGCCGGGTGGAGCGCAGCGGCGGGTGGGGGATGGTGGTGGGGGACGAGGGGAGCGGCTTCGCCATCGGCCGGGCGGGGCTGGTGGCCGCGCTCCGCTCCGTGGACGGGCGCGGCCCGGAGACGCGGCTGCTCCCTCTCTTCCTGGAGCTGCTGGGAGTGGAGGACGTGCACGGGATCCCGCCCTGGGCCGGCCGCTCCGCCAAGGCCGAGATCGCCGCGCTCGCGACGCACGTGATCCGCGCCGCCGGGGACGGCGACGCGGTGGCGCTCCGGCTGGTCGACGACGAGGCGCGGGCGCTGGCGGAGCACGCCGCCGCCCTGCGCTGCCGCCTGGACCCCTGGTCCGGCGCCGTGCCGGTGGTGTTCCACGGGGGCGTGCTGGGCACCGCGCTCTTCTCCGGGCTGGTGGAGCAGGCGCTGGCCGGCGCGGACCCGTCGCTCCGGGTGGCGCCGCCCGTGGCCGACGCGGTCGCCGGGGCGCTCCGCTTCGCCCGCGCGCTGCTGGCCCCCGCCTGATTCCCGCCCTGGAACCCTCACTCCACGCCGCCATGCCGAGGCTCCGCGCCACGCTCGCAGCCCTCCCGCTGGTCGCCCTGGCCGCCTGCGCGGCGAACCCCCGCGCCGCCGCCGACGCGCCCCGCACCTACGACCTGCTGATCCGCGGGGGACGCATCGTGGACGGCACCGGGAGCCCCTGGTACCGCGGCGACGTGGCCGTCTCCGGCGACCGCATCGCGGCGGTCGGCCTGCTCCCCGGGGCGCGCGCGCGCGACACCATCGACGCGACCGGGCTGGTCGTCGCGCCCGGCTTCATCGACATGCTCGGCCACTCCGAGTACCCGCTGCTCCGCGACGGGCGGGCGGTCTCCAAGATCACGCAGGGGATCACCTCCGAGGCCACCGGCGAGGTCACCAGCGTCGTCCCCGTCAACGAGAACACCCTGCGCGAGCTGGGGGAGGACGCCCGCGGACGGGTCACCTGGACGGACCTGGACGGCTACTTCCACGCGCTGGAGGCGGCGCGTCCCGCCATCAACCTGGGGACCTTCATCACGGTGGGCTCCGTCCGCCGCGCGGTGATGGGCGACGTGGACCGCGCCCCCACGCCGGAGGAGCTGGAGCGGATGAAGGCGCACGTGGCCGAGGCCATGCGGCAGGGCGCGCTGGGCCTCTCCAGCGGCCTGATCTACGCCCCGGCGTCGTTCGCCTCCCGCGAGGAGATCACCGAGCTGGCCCGGGTGGCGGCGCGGCACGGCGGCGGCTACGCCTCGCACATCCGCTCGGAGGGCGACCGGCTGGTGGAGGCCGTCCAGGAGGCCATCGCCATCGGCGAGGCGGCGGGGACCTGGGTGCAGATCCACCACCTCAAGGCGTCGGGCCGCGCCAACTGGGGGAAGATGCCGCAGGCGGTGGCGGCCATCGAGGCGGCGCGGGCGCGCGGCGTGGACGTGAGCGCCGACCAGTACCCGTACCCCGCCTCCGGCACCGGGCTGGACGCCATCATCCCCAACTGGGCCCACGCGGGCGGCAACGACTCCCTGCTCGCCCGCCTGCGCGACCCGGCCACGCGCGCCCGCCTCCGCGATGAGCTGGCGGGGGAGGACGGCGGCGGCTCCGACTGGCAGATCGGCACCTCGGCGGGCGGGCCCAGCGGGGTGATGATCGCCGGCGTCGGCGCGGACTCGCTCCGCCGGTACCAGGGGATGCGTCTGGACGAGGTCGCCCGCGCGCGCGGGCAGGAGGTGGTGGACGCGCTCTTCGACATCCTCCTGGCCGACCGGGCCTCCACCTCGGCCATCTACTTCTCCATGTCGGAGGAGGACATCGAGTACGCGATGCGCCAGCCCTGGGTCAGCGTGGGGATCGACGCCGGCGCCCGCGCCGCCGACTCCACCATCACCGGGAACCCGCACCCGCGCGCCTACGGCTCCTTCCCACGCATCCTCTGCCGCTACGTGCGCGAGCGGAAGGTGCTCACCCTGGAGGACGCGGTCCGCAAGTTCACGGCGCTCCCCGCCGCGCGCGTCGGCCTGGACGACCGGGGCGTGGTGAAGGAGGGGATGTACGCCGACCTCACCCTCTTCGACCCGGACACCGTCTGCGACCGCGCCACCTTCGAGGAGCCGGTGCAGACCCCGGTCGGGATCCCCCACGTGATCGTCAACGGGGTCCCCGTGGTGCGCGACGGGCAGGTCACCGGCGAGCGGCCCGGCCGCGCTCTGCGGCGTCCGCGGTAAGGCCGCCCCGCGGCTGGTCCGCCGAGCTGCTGGCGACCGGGGTGGAGGCGACGCCGCTCTCGGCGGAGCCCGGGGGGACGGTCCGGCTGCCGACGGCGCGGGGGTGAGCCTCAGACCCGCTCCAGGAACTCCAGCTTCACCGTCCGGGTGCCGTGCCCGGCGAAGTCTACCTCCGCCCGGTCGGCGCTGACCTCCAGCACCACGCCCTCGCCGAAGGTCTCGTGGCGCACCTCCTCGCCCGCCCAGAGCGCGTGCGGCTGCTCCTCGCCGCCGCCGCCGTTCGCAGGGGCGGCCGCGGCCTCCGCCTCCAGCCGCGCGTGCGTCGCGGCGCCGGTGTCGTTGTCGCAGTGCCCGCAGCGGAAGCCGTCCGGGTGCTCCTCGCCGAAGTAGTCCAGGATCATCCGCGTGCGGCACCGGGCGGTGCGGCAGTAGGCGATCATGGTGTCAAGCTTCTCGCGGTCGCGCTTGCGGCGCTCCTCGTAGTCGATCAGCTCCCGGCTCAGGTCCGCGGTGGTCACGTCCCCGGCCAGGCGCTCCCAGGCGCCGCCGCGGTGCTCGCGCATCATCCCGTGCCGCTTCAGCAGCGTGAGTACGATGCGCGCCTTGCGGCGCGGCACGTCGGCGATCTCCGCGATCTGGTCCAGGGCGCGGCGCTCCTCCAGCGGCATGGCGTTCACCACCCGCGCCACCTGCGCGGCCTCGGTGATGTCGGGGTACTTCCCCCCCAGGAAGTAGCCCTGCACCGCCTGGTCCTCCACCCGGTAGAGGATGCTGCAGCGCGAGGTCTCACCATCGCGCCCGGCGCGCCCCGCCTCCTGGTAGTACGACTCCAGCGAGCCGGGGAAGTGGTAGTGCACCACGAAGCGGATGTCCGGCTTGTCGATCCCCAGCCCGAAGGCGTTGGTGGCGACCACGGCGCGGACGTCGCCCGCCATGAACTTCTCCTGCGCCTCGTGCCGCTCCTTCGCCGGGAGCTTGCCGTGGTACAGCGCCAGCGGAAAGCGCTCCCCGAACTCCTCGTGGATGCGCTCGGCCTCCTTGACCGTGGCGACGTACACGATCCCCGTCCCCTTCGCGTTGCGGAGGATGCGGTCGAGCGCCGCGTCCTTCTCGGACTCGTTGACGGTGGGGAGCACCTCGAAGAAGAGGTTCGGCCGCACCAGGTCGGTGACGAGCACGAGGGGGTCGGGCATGCGGAGCTGGTGCGCCACGTCCTCGCGCACCTCGGGCGAGGCGGTGGCGGTCAGCGCCAGGATCGGGGGGCGCCCCAGCCGCTCGGCGATGGCGCCCAGCATCATGTAGTCCGGCCGGAAGTCGTGTCCCCACTGGGAGACGCAGTGCGCCTCGTCCACCACGAAGAGCGACACCGTGCGGTCCAGGAGCAGCTCGAAGAAGCCGCGGTCGCGGAAGCGCTCGGGGGTGACGTAGAGGATCTTCCCCTCGCCTCGCCCGACGGCGGCCTCGTTGGCGGTCTGCTGGCGCTGGGTGAGCCCGGAGTTGATGGTCAGGGCGTCCACCCCCAGCTCCTCCAGCTTGTCGGTCTGGTCCTTCATCAGCGCGATCAGCGGCGACACCACCAGCGTGAGCCCCGGCAGGTGCAGCGCGGGGAGCTGGTAGATCAGCGACTTGCCGGCCCCGGTGGGCATCACCGTGATG
This sequence comes from Longimicrobiaceae bacterium, assembly GCA_036259415.1. Lineage (GTDB taxonomy): Bacteria > Gemmatimonadota > Gemmatimonadetes > Longimicrobiales > Longimicrobiaceae > JAFAYN01. The sequence goes on along the minus strand of DATABU010000003.1, from coordinate 643 downwards.
GCGTCGCGCCCCTCCAGGACGGCGCGGATCACCTGCTCCTGCCCGGGGCGGAAGTCTTCCAGCCCAAAGCTGGAGCGAAGCGTCTCTAGGAGCGACTCGCGGGTCGTCCGGGGGGCTGCGGTTGCCACGTGTTGTCGGTGCGGGAAAGGGTACGGCCAAACGTCTGCTCCCGGGGGAGCAAGCGGCGGGCCAGAGCCCGTCCGGTTGCCGCCGGCGGAGCCGCGCTCAAGATTGGGTGCTCGGGATCGCCGTCGTCGTTCCACCCGACCGCCCACGGAACATGTCTCTCCGCAGGATCTCCGCCGACGAGTTCGCCCGGCGCCTGAAGGCGACCAGCCGGGAGCCGGACAAGCGCTTCGCGTTCTTCCTGGGCGCGGGGTGCTCCGTCTCGTCGGGCATCCCGGCGGCCGGGGCCCTCGTGAGGGACCACTGGCTCCCCCGGCTGAAGGCGCTCGCAGCGCCGCACCACGTGGGCGACGGATGGGTCCGGGAGGAGTTTCCCGGGTACGACGCCGGGATGCCGGCTTCGTGTTACGGACCCGTGATGGAGAGGCTGTTCTTCCTCCCCGAGGAGCGGCAGAGGGAGATCGAGCGGCTCTGCGACGGGAAGTTCCCGGGCTTCGGGTACGCGACGCTGGCGAAC
>DATABU010000002.1:0-4814 GCA_036259415.1 Longimicrobiaceae bacterium | reverse complement strand
CCCCCCCCCCGCTTCGCACTTCAGAACAGGGTACCCCGTCAGGCCCGGGCGCCCGCCCCGGCCGCCAGCACCCCCCTCGCCACCTCGTCGGCCACCGCGTACCCCCAGCGGCCGTCGATCCCCTGCGCGGGGACGCCCGGGGCGCAGATCAGCGCGTACTCCACCCGGCCGTTGCGCGCCTTCTTGTCGGTCCGGGTGCGGGAGACCACCTCCTCGGCGCTCCAGGTCATGGGGAGCGAGGTGGGGAGCCCCAGGCGCGCGAGGACGCGCCGCAGCCGGTCCGTGGTCCCGTTCCCCGCCACCCCCATCCGCTCGGCGATCCGCGTCTCCGCCACCATCCCGATGGAGACCGCCTCGCCGTGCAGCATGCGGTAGCCGGAGAGCGCCTCCACCGCGTGCCCCACCGTGTGGCCGAAGTTGAGGAGCTTGCGGGGGCCGGACTCGCGCTCGTCGCGCATCACCATCTCCGCCTTGATCTCCACCGAGCGCACGATCAGGCGCGAGAGCGCCTCCGCGTCGCCGCCCACCAGCTCGTCCGCCGCCTCCTCGATCCACTCCAGGTACTCGCGGTCGGCGATGGCGCCGTGCTTCACCGCCTCGGCCAGCCCCGCGCGCAGGTGCTCGGGGGGGAGGGTGCGCAGCAGCTCCGGGTCGATGACCACCGCGCACGGCTGGTGGAAGGCGCCCACCAGGTTCTTCCCGGCCGGAGTGTCCACCCCCACCTTCCCGCCCACGGAGGCGTCGATCATCGCCAGCAGGCTGGTGGGGACCTGCACGAAGGGGAGGCCGCGCATGTAGGTCGCCGCCACGAAGCCGCCCAGGTCGCCCGCCACCCCCCCGCCGAGCGCCAGCACCGCCGAGTCCCGGCCGATCCCGGTCTCCAGCATGGCGTCGGTGATCTCCGCCCACGTCTCGCGCGACTTCTGCGCCTCGCCCGCCGGGAAGGCGAAGGTCTCCACCCCGTGTCCGGCGGAGTGGAGGCCACGCGCCAGGCGCAGGCCGTACAGCTCCGCCACGTGGTGGTCGGTGATGACGACGTAGCGGTGCGCCGGCGCGCAGCGGGAGACGATCGACGGGACCGACGCCAGGAGCCCCGGACCGATCAGGATCTCGTACCCGCCGGCCGTCCCGTTCCCCCCGCTGCCGTTGCCGCCCGCCTCCGCCGCGGCCGCCACCCGGATCCGATGCATGCTCTTCATTCGACCAAGACCTCCCTCTGCTCCGTGCGCCGATCGAGCCCCACCCCCAGAACCGTCTCGTCCGCCAGCCAGCGGACCACCTGCCGCAGGTCTCCCCCCGCCTGCTCCGCGCGGGCACGGATCCGCGCGGCCGCGTCGCCCCGCTCCAGCACCGCGGGGAGCCCCGCGAGCACGTCGCCGTCGCCCAGCCGCTCCGCGACGGGCGCGAGCCGCTCCGCCAGCCGCAGCAGCGCCTCGCGCGCCGGCACGACCTCCACCCGCTCGTCCTCCACCACCACCAGCTCCGCACCCAGACCGTCGCGCGAGGCCCGCCAGGCGTTCTCGCGCAGGAGCGGGCCCAGCACAGCGTCCGGCAGCTCCGGCTCGCGGAGCACCCCCTCCACGGCCCCCGCGGTGACCGCCCGCGCCAGCGCCGCCGCAGCGACGGCGTCCTCCACCCGCGGCGTCACGTCCGCCACCCGGTACTCCAGCGTCGGGTACTGGTGGTGGGGCCGCACGTCCCAGTATACCCTTCCTGGGGCGTCGATGCAGCCCGTCTCCATCAGCAGGCCGATCAGCCGCTCGAACTCCGCCCCGTCCGCGAAGCGCGGGGGCGCGCCGGTGCGCGGCCACCTCCGCCAGAGGATGGACCGGTACGAGGCGTACCCGGTGTCCTCTCCCAGGTAGAGCGGGGAGCTGGCGGTCAGCGCCAGGAGGTGGGGGAGGAAGTGGCGGGCGACGTTCATGGTCGCCACCCGGTCGGTCCCCTCCGGCACCGACACGTGCACGTGCATCCCGAAGATGTTCTGCGTGCTCGCCAGGCGCCGGTACTCCTGGCGGAGCTTCCGGTACACCTCGCCGGGGCTGAACTCCTGCTCCTCCCAGCCGCTGAACGGGTGCGTCCCCGCGGCCACCACCCGCAGCCCGCGGGCCTCCGCCGCCACCGCCGCCTGGAAGCGGAGCCGGGCCAGCTCGTCGCGCACGCACGCCGTCTCCGCGCAGATGCGGGTCTCCACCTCCACGGTGTTCTCCTGCATCTCGGGCTTGATCTCGCCCGACCAGTCCCAGTCGATGACGAAGCGGGCGCGGCTCTTCAGCTCGCCGCTCTCCCCGTCCACGAGCTGGTACTCCTCCTCCACGCCCACCGTGTACTCCTGCTCCATGCGCCCTCTGCTCGCGGGGGGCCGGCGGCCGTGCGCGGCGGACGGGAGTTCGCCCCACCGCTCGATCCGCTCCAGCGTACCCGCCGCTGCAAGCAACTCCCGAGCCGTCTGCCCCAGCCGGGGGTGCCGCCATTCCGGAGCGACCTCCGCCAGCGGGACCAGCACGAACGCGCGCCCCGTCATCCGGGGGTGGGGGACGGTCAGGCCGGGCGCCTCCACCACCCGGTCGCCGTAGGCGAGCAGGTCCAGGTCGATGACGCGCGGGGCGTCGCGGAACTCGCGCCTGCGCCCCATCGCCCGCTCCACCGCCTGCAGGTGCGCCAGGAGCGCCTCCGGGGCGAGCCCGGTGAGGCCGCGCACCACCAGGTTGTAGAAGTCCGGCTGCTCGCGGAAGCCCACCGGCTCGGAGAGGTAGACAGGGGACGTCGCCGCCACCCGCACCACGGGGGCCAGCCGCCCCACCGCCTCCGCCAGCCGCCGCACCGGGTCGTCCTGGTTCGATCCCAGGCCGATGAGCACCTCGACGTCTGCCGGGGCGCTCACCGCGGCGCCCCCGGGCGGCGGACGCGGCACGGGGGCCGGCGCGCGCGGTGCGCGCCCCGGCCCCCGCTGTCGACCGCCCCCCGCTGCGGCGTCAGGGAGCCCGCCGGACGACGCTGCGCACGCCGTCTGAGAGCACCAGCTCCAGCTCGCCCGCCGCGCCGGCCACGCGGGCGCTCCCGTCGCGGGCCAGCGACAGGATCTCCCCGGTCCGGGCGTTCCGGACCATCACCATGGGGTACCGGGCCGGGTCCCAGCGCAGCGATGCCTCGCCGGACCCGCTACGGGTCGCAGCCACCCGCTCGAAGGGCTGCACGGCGCCGTGCTGCGGGGCGGTCGCGGCCGTTGCCCGGCGCTCCGTCGCCTCGCCGTTCCCGGCCAGGCGCAGGGTCGCCAGGCGCGAGGCCGCGTCCGGCCCGAGCGGCACCGCGAAGGCGAAGTGCCGCTTGTCCCCGGGGAGGTCGGGGATCCGCTCACCGTCGAACGAGACGGAGAAGAGCACCCCGCCGGAGGCGTCGAGCCCCTCCACGGTGTAGCGGCCGCCGGACCGCGGCAGCGAGGGTCGCGTGGTCACCTGGAAGGCCGGCTCCAGCACCAGCTCCCCGTCCAGGATCCGCCCCCATACGAGCAGCGAAGGCTGCGGCGCCCGCGAGGCGGCAGCGTCGTTCGCCATCCGGTAGGCGTAGATGGCCCGGAAGGTGTAGTCGCTGATCCAGAACTGCTGGTCGCAGTACCCCATGATGTCCGTGTACGCCGACGGGGTCTTGAGATCCCGGGCCGCCACGTCCATCCCGAACACCCCGATGAGCCCGAGGCTGTACGGATAGGTCGGATCGGAGCCGGCGGCACCGCCGCAGGGGGCGTGGAACCGCCCCCAGTTGTGCCCCAGCTCGTGCGCCATCGTCTCGGAGGCGTCCCCCGCCCGGTCCCACCCCAGCGAGGTGCGGCTCGGGATGCCGGCCGCGATCCCCACCACCCCGCCCCCGGCATAGGGCGCCTGCACCACGCCGTAGTAGTAGCGGTCGCTCCCCTCAGCCACCCGCACCGCGTCCAGCTCGCTCACTGTCGCGATCCAGGTGTTCCCCTGCGGGTCGAAGCCCAGCCCGCGCACCGTGTACGGCGCGCGGAGGTCGGAGTCCACGGCCGCCACCGGGTGGATCTTCTGCGTCAGGACCAGGAACGCGTCCTTGTTCGCCTCGTTCACCCGCCCGGTGAGCCCGTTCTCCAGCTGGTGGATGGGGACGAAGCGGACCTTGAACGGCGGGACGACCGCCACGTCCACCTGCTGCGGCGACGTGGTGTACTGGTTGTCGCCCTCGTTCGCCTCGGAGACGGTGTTCCCCGGGTCCACCTCGGCCACTACCCGCATCCCCGGCTGCACCAGCGCGCCCGGGACCAGCACGTTCCAGGAGTTGGTCAGGCTCGACTGGTCCACAGAGGTGGGGACCGACGAGCCGGGCGCGGGGATGTCCCAGGTCTCCCGCAGCGTCTGGCCGTGGAAGACCCGAACCCGGACCGAAGGCGTCGCGGTGTTGGCCCGGTCGGCGACGGCGAAGACGCGTATGAAGGCGTCCCGGTTGGCCACGAGCGGCACGGTGCCGTCGCGGTTCTGGACGCTCTGTACCAGGTACAGGGTGCCGACCTGCAGGTTGACCCCGCCGCCGCCTCCCCCCCCGTTGCCGGGACCGCTCGGCCCGTCGCTGCAGGCACCGAGCGACAGCGCGAAGAGTAGGCTCGCAGCGGGAGCGAAGCGCAGGCGTTTCATACCGGGGGCGGCAAGAGGATCGGACAGCGGGCGCCGGCGGGGCCGTCTCGCCCGTGCGTGAGGGAGGCGGCAAGCGCCGCCTAACACGTTAATTTAACGCAAGATGCGGGCTCGTTCAAGAACCGCGCCCGCCGGTCGCCGAATGCGACGGGGCCCCCGGCGGAAACC
>DATABU010000001.1:0-2101 GCA_036259415.1 Longimicrobiaceae bacterium | reverse complement strand
ACGGCCGGCGCGGCGAGCACCGTGGCCGTGCGCACCGTCCCCGACGCGCTCGCCGCGAGCGCGGGCGCGCCGGCGTCCTCCACGGAAAGCGTCGCCGCGTGGATGCTCGTGCACGTCGCGCCTGGCGCCAGCCGGTAGGTGACCGGCACGCGGGCTGTCTGGCCGCGCCCGATCCGCTCGGTGAAGGCCGCCGCCGGCGCGACCTGCGCCAGCTCCGGCGAGCCGGAGGACGGGGTGAGCCGGAAGTCGCGCGGGGCGTTGCTCCGGTTCGTCACCTGCCAGAGGACCGTGAACTCGGCGCCCGGATCCTCGGTGCGCTCCGCGAAGGCCGCCACTCCCGGCGCGTCCAGCGCCAGCCGGGCGGTGACCTGGAAAGGGGCGCTGGTCGCCGCGTACCCGGTCGCGTCCCGGTCGGTGACGACCAGCCGGGCCTCCCACTCCGTCCCGCCGTCCGCGCCGGCGTCCAGCCGGTAGGTGACGGGGACCACGCGCTCCTCGAGCGCGTCCAGCGCGAGGTCGGGGAGCGCTCCGGCCGGCGAGAGCGCGGACCCGGCCGCGACGCTCGCGCCCAGCCGGAAGGTGCGCGCCGCGTTGGTGGCGTTGCGGACGCGGTACTGCACCGTGAAGGTCTCGCCGGGGTCGCGGACCTCCGGCGCGGGCGCCTGGACGGCCGGGCTCGCCAGCACCAGGGCGGCGCGCACGCGCACCCCGCCGGACGCCGCGTAGCCGCGGTCGCCCACGTCGGCGGCGCGGAGCTCCACGTCGCCGGCCCGGTCCGCGAGGCTGCCGGGGGCGACGGAGACGGTGAGCGGGATCTCGGCCCGCTCGCCGGCCTGCAGGCGGGCGTCGGCCGGGCGCGCCGGGTCGGGCACCACGGCCGGGTTCGCGCTCGACGCGCCGAACCGGAATGTGCGAGCCTCCCCGCTGCGGTTGGTGACGGGGAAGAGCACGACGCGGCTCTCGCCCGGCGCGAGCACCACCTCGGCCACGTCGCCCACCTCGGGCGGGAGGAGAGTCCCCTCGGGCGTTCCCGGGATGGCGGGCGGACGCGCCACCGTCGTGGTGTCGCCGCCCGGCGGGGTGACGATGATCCCCGGCGGGACGGCCAGCGCGGGGTCCGAAGCGCTCGCGCGGCAGACCTTCCGGTTGAGCGCGCGGCCGGTCGTGGGAGAAAGGTCGAGCGCGCAGGCGTACCCGCTCCGGGTGTGGCGGACGCGCACGAAGAAGCGGTCGTCGGCGATCCGCGCCTCGTCGAGCACGATGTCGTCGCTCCACCCGAAGCCAGACGCGAGGAGCTCCTCATGGGTGGCGAAGCGGCCCTGCTCGTGCCGCACGCTCATCTGCGCCTGCGCGTACGCGTCCAGGTCGCCCGTGACCACGCGCTCCATGGCGCGCCGCTGCAGGACCACGTGCGTCCCCGCCACGGCGCCGCCGATGATGCCGATGGCGACCACCACGACCAGCATCTCCACGCCGCTGAACCCGCGACTGTTCCGCCACCGGTACGCCATGCTGGATCTCCTGGGGACCAAGCGCCTGTTGCGTTGTGGCCGCGGAGGCCGCCCTCGTCAGGGGAGCAGCCCCGCCGCGACCGCGGGGTCGAAGAGCAGCGCGGGGTCGCGACGCCGGCCGCGGACGAAGACCTCGTAGTGCAGGTGCGGCCCCGTCGAGAGCCCCGTGGAGCCCACCCGGCCGAGCGGCTCGCCGCGCCGCACCGGCTGTCCCTCGCGCACCAGGACGGCGGAGAGGTGGGCGTAGCGGGTGATGAATTCCCCGCCCCGGTGCGCCACGTCCACGACGAGCCCGTAGCTTGCGCTGGCCGCGACGCCCACGACCGTCCCGTCCGCGCTCGCCACGACGGGGGACCCGGCCGGCGCGGCGATGTCCACGCCCCAGTGGGGCCGCACCCGCTTCAGGATCGGGTGGAAGCGCCGCGGGGTGTAGCTGCTGGTGAGCCGCCCGCGCACCGGGAGCGCGACGGGCACGGACGCGAGCGCCGCCTCCGCGCGGTCCGCCGCGCGGGTCTCCGTCTCGCGCAGCGCCGCGTAGCGCTGCAGGAAGGCCGAGCCCGTCCCCGCGTCCCCGCCGCGCGCGGGCGCGG